>NZ_CAKC01000096.1 GCF_000296855.1 Lactobacillus gigeriorum DSM 23908 = CRBIP 24.85
AGCGCATTAACAAGTGCCCAGAAGGGCTTGAAAGGTGTCGCAACCGACAAGGGCGCCTTACAAAGCGCTGTAGACACAGCTAACACTACTAAGTTAAATGACAAATACTACAATGCTAGCCAAGACAAGAAGCAAGCTTACGACGAAGCACTTGATCAAGCAACTAAATTGTTAAACGACAAGACTGCTAACCAAAAGGCAGTAGATGAAGCCGTAGCAAACTTAGAAAAGGCTAAAGCAGAGTTGAACGGTGAACCAAACTTCATCGGCGGTGACTACACTCCATCTGATGAGACATCAACCCCATCTACTGAAACTCCAACAGAAAAGACCACTGAAAAGATCTTGATGTACACTTCTTACCTCTACGATAACAAGGGTATCAAGATTGATAAGCCAACTGTTAAGAGCTATGTAACTGTTGTAGTTGCTGAAAATCCTGTAACAATTAATGGTATTAAGTACTACAAGGTTGCTGGTAAAGATGAATATATCAAGGCTGGAAATATTGATGGTACTTTAAGAGTAATTATCCATAATTCATATATCTACAACAATAAGGGTAAGACTACTCGTAACAAGGGTATCAAGCGCTTAGTCAAGAAGACTCGTATCGTAAGAACCTACGGTGCCCCAATCAATATCAAGGGTCACATGATGTACCGCATCGCTAAGAATAGATACATCAAGGCTAGAAACTTTGAAGGTACTTTGAGAAGACTCTCCCACAATTCATTTGTTTATGATGAAAATGGTAAGGCTACTCGTAATAAAGGTATTAGGCGCTTATTGAAGAAGTCACGTGTAGTAAGAACCTTTGATGCTCCAGTTAAGATCAACGGACACATGATGTACCGGGTTGACAATGGATACGTTAAGGTTAAGAACTTCAAGTAATTAGCTTTATTAAGTAAACACACAAATACTTTAAAAGAACCGGCTGTTTGTCAAACGCTGTTGATGAAGAGTAATTGATTGAGAATCAAGCAACTAAGTAGCTGTTTGGTTCTTTTTCTTTTATCCTGTTTTCTTCTAGCCTAATTCGTAAGTAAGCGTCAAATAAAATAGTGTACTTAAAAACCGTCCCAGTTACTGTTATACTGAGACGGTTATTTAAGTTCTTTTATTTACAATTTATCTGGATCTTCTCTTGCCACGGTAAATAAGCTTCAAGGGTTTCCGAATCCAGAATCTCTTCATTCGGTAATTTCTGAAGCAAATAATTCAAGTACTTTTCAGGATCAAGGCCATTTCTCTTGGCAGTTTCAATTAAGCTTAGAATAAAGCCACTTGCAGTAGCACCCTCAAAACTTTGAGAAAATAACCAATTCTTCCGGCCCATGACGAGTGATTTCATAGCGCGTTCGGCCTTATTGTTAGATAATTCTAAATTGCCATCAAGCAAGACATGCTCAAAAGTAGCTTGATGCTTGAGGGTATA
>NZ_CAKC01000095.1 GCF_000296855.1 Lactobacillus gigeriorum DSM 23908 = CRBIP 24.85
ATTACAAATGTAGCGCCGGATACGGAACCGTACGTCCGGTGCAATGAGAGGGGCGAGAATTAAACTCCCTCTACTCTATTGTCCTGATACTGCTTGATCCTGCGATTGACCTGTCTAACGGATATGCCTAGCTTAAGGGCGGCTCTTTTCTTGTTGCCATGATGATCTACTAGGTCTTTAATAACTTGATACTGCTTATCGTATTTCATGCTTAAACTGATCCTCTTCACTTTGACCATAACCTCCAATAACAGAGATTATGCCATAATCAATTTCAAATAGGACATTTTACTAAGTTAACAGATAAGACATTATCACTTGTTAATCACAAAAATCAAAAAAATACAAAAAAGGACTTGCAAGCTTCTAAAAAATAATGTAATATCTAATATGTTCTGTTAAAGAACAAGTAACTCAAAAAAGAAATAAAAAAGGTTCTTGACAACCTCATATAAATAAGATATGATAATTAAGTACTTTTGATTGAGTAACAAATATGACCCGTTGGTCAAGCGGTTAAGACACGGCCCTTTCACGGCCGTAACATGGGTTCAAATCCCGTACGGGTCATTGCCTTAGTTGGCATTATATAATATGGAGGATTACCCAAGTGGCTTAAGGGAACGGTCTTGAAAACCGTCAGGCGGGTTCTGCTCGCGCGTGGGTTCAAATCCCACATCCTCCTTAATAATTATCGCGGGATGGAGCAGTCTGGTAGCTCGTCGGGCTCATAACCCGAAGGTCGTTGGTTCAAATCCAGCTCCCGCAATATGGTCCATTGGAGTAGTGGTCAATCTCGCCTCCCTGTCACGGAGGAGATCGCGGGTTCAAATCCCGCATGGACCGTAAGATGGCTCGGTAGCTCAGTTGGTAGAGCAAAGGATTGAAGCTCCTTGTGTCGGCGGTTCGATTCCGTCCCGCGCCATCAACCGGAGGAGTAGCGAAGTGGCTAAACGCGACGGTCTGTAAAATCGTTCTCTCTGAGTTCGGCGGTTCGAATCCACCCTCCTCCATTAATAGGGACATCGTATAATGGTAGTACATCGGTCTCCAAAACCGCTAATGTGGGTTCAATTCCTACTGTCCCTGTTTAAACTTCACGGCGGAATTGGTGAAGGGGTTAACACACCGGTTTGTGGATCCGGCATACATGGGTTCGAATCCCATATTCCGCCCTAACATTGGGATATAGCCAAGTGGTAAGGCATTAGACTTTGACTCTAACATGCACTGGTTCGAATCCAGTTATCCCAATTGTTTATATAAATACTCATGGCGGTGTAGCCAAGTGGTAAGGCAGAGGTCTGCAAAACCTTAATCGTCGGTTCGAATCCGATCCCCGCCTTACTCTTGACAGACGTTGGAGAGTATAACTTAATATTAATATGGCGGTGTGGCGGAATTGGCAGACGCGTCAGACTCAAAATCTGGTGTCCATTACGGACGTATCGGTTCGACCCCGATCACCGCTATTAAGAATGAAAGATCTAGCTTCGGCTGGATCTTTTTTTGTTAAATAATAAACAATTTTGATGTCTGAAATTGCAAGTAGTACTAGTAAACTTTATAATGCTAAAAGGAGGTATATATTCGATGAATATAGGCATTTTTACTGATACGTATTTCCCACAAATTAGTGGTGTTGCTACATCAATTAAAACTTTAAAAGAAGCGCTTGAAAAGCAAGGGCATAATGTGTTCATTTTTACTACCACTGATCCACACCTAGAAAAGGGCACAATTGAGCCGAATATTTTTCGCTTTAGCAGTGTACCATTTATATCATTTACAGACCGCAGAATAGCTTTTAGGGGCTTTTTTGAAGCGACTAAGGTTGCTAAAGAAGTTCAATTGGATATTGTTCATACTCAAACTGAGTTCGCCCTAGGTATAATGGGGAAATATGTTGCTCATCAGTTAAAAATACCGGCTATCCATACCTACCATACAATGTATGAAGATTATTTGCATTACGTTTTGAATGGCCACTTGTTACGTCCATATCATGTAAAACAATTTACTAAGACGTACTTGAAAAATATGGATGGCGTAATTGCTCCAAGTAAACGGGTAGAGAACTTACTTACACGCTATGGTGTTGATATTCCAATCAAGATTGTACCCACTGGAGTAGATATCGATAGTATTAATAATGATCCAAATCGAGACGTTCGCAAAGAACTTGGAATTAGTGAGGATAGCCAAGTTATTTTGACTTTAAGTAGAATTGCGGCGGAGAAAAAAATAGATCATATTTTGAATTCAATGTCCCAAATCATTGAAGATTTTCCTAAGGTCAAATTAGTTATTGCCGGCGATGGACCCGATGTAGATCAACTTAAAGATCAAGTTGAGCGGTTAACGCTTGAGGATTATGTAATTTTTACCGGTGATGTAGATCATAATGAAGTAGGAATTTATTACCGGATGGCAGACCTGTTCGTCTCGGCAAGTGATACCGAAACGCAAGGATTAACTTACATTGAGGCTTTAGCAGCAGGGACGAAGTGTGTAGTATATGATACTGACTATACTGAAGGGGTTTTTGATCAACCTGAATTCGGTAAAGTATTTACTACTCAAAAGGAAATGACAACAGAAATTATCGATTACTTAGCTGAAGGAAGAAAACCAATCCCTGAGGCAGCATTAAAACAAAAAATGATCCAAATTTCAGCTGATACCTTTGCAACTGAAGTATGTGACTTTTATCAAATGGCAATAGATAATTATCAAGAAAAGCAAGAAGAGGATTTAAATGATTAGAATAAATATGTTCTCCCAAGCAGATTCTGTTAAAGGGCAGGGAGTGGGCTCTGCATATAATGAATTGGTAAATTTAATGCGTACTAAATTAGTTGATGAGTTTTATATGACTATCAACAAATATGGTTCAACTGATTTGACGCACTATCATACGATCAATCCAACCTATTTTGCTAATAGTTTTTCACCTGCAAGAGGACGAAAAATCGGATACGTGCATTTTTTACCCAATACGCTTCAAGGTTCAATTAAATTGCCTGGTTTTGCTCAAGATGCCTTCGCAGACTATGTGATCAAATTCTATCGTCGAATGGACCAGATAGTGGTAGTCAATCCAATTTTTATCGATAAATTGGTCGAATATGGAATTAGCAGGGAAAAAGTAAAATATATTCCTAACTTTGTTTCTAAGAAAGAATTTTATCCTCAAAGCTTAGCTCAAAAAAATGCTTTTAGAAATGAATTAGGCATACCGCATGATAAGTTTGTGGTTTTTGGTGATGGACAAGTTCAAGAACGCAAAGGCGTAGATGATTTTGCTAAACTTGCAGAAGCAAACCCAGATGTACAATTCATCTGGGCTGGTGGCTTTTCTTTTGGAAAAATCACTGATGGTTATGATCATTACAAAGAATTAGTTGACCATGGACCAGCTAATTTGACCTTTACTGGAATAATTGATCGCGAAAAATTAGTTAATTATTTGAACATTGCTGATTTGTTTTTGCTACCTTCATTTGATGAGCTCTTCCCAATGTCGGTATTGGAAGCCTTCAGTTGTGGTACACCTGTATTGCTTAGAGATCTTGATTTATATAAAGCAATTATCGATGGCTACTACATGCATGGAGATGATTTTGAAGAATTAAATGCCCAATTACATCAAATCATTGCCGATCCTAGTCTACTTACGAAGTATCGTGAGCTTTCGCTTCAAGCAAGCGAACAATATTCTGAGGATCATTTAGCAGATATTTGGAATGAGTTCTATCATGAACAATATGATCTTGGTAGAAAGTTAGGACAAATTCGCTAAAGTTATGAAGAAAAAATATTTTTGGAGTATTGTCGTAGTTTTAGCAATTACTGGCTATATTTTATATATCGATTTAAAAGCAACCCCAATAAAGCAACTTGAAGTTGCAGCTCAAGGGTTAAATTGGACTATGTTAGGACTAGTTGTTGGTTTGATGATCAGCTCATATTTTTGTGAAGCGATGATTTTAAAGATTTTAGCTCAAAGAAAAGATGAACCTAAAAGATCATTTTGGTCATACTTCAGAGTGCCGATTATTCAAACTCTCTTTAATGCTATCACGCCAATGTCTACTGGGGGTCAACCAGCGCAATTAGCTGCTTTGATTCAAGTTGGAATTGAGGGTGGAAGAGCAACCTCGCTATTGTTGATGAAGTTTATTATTTATCAAATAGTTGTTTTTGCAGCTTATTTATCAACAATTATTTTTGGCTTCCATTTAGTAGTAACTAAGTTTGCTACATTGTCATTTTTTATTGTTATCGGATTAACGATTCATGTGGTTTCAACCTTGTTTTTATTAGCAATTATGTTTGCTTATAATTCGACAAAAAAGGCAACCAATAAGTTGCTTGATTTTTTAGTTCGGTTTATCAAAACTGATAAAATTGAACATTTAAGACAAAATATGATAACTAAAATCGATACTTTTTATGGAGAAAGTCAAAAGCTGAAGCAAGAAAAGTCCAAGCTAATAAAAGTGATTTTATTGACGGTTTTACAGCTTTTGTTTTTCTATTCAATTCCATATGGCATTTTGTTGGCGCTAAATATTAAAGCTTCATGGTTAGCAGTAACCCAAATGAATATCATGATTATTATGTTCATGGCAATTATCCCTTTGCCTGGTGCTAGTGGTGGTGCTGAATATAGTTTTCAGACCTTATTCTCTACTTTTATTTTAAATAGTGGAGGATTAGTGTTAGGGATGTTTATTTGGCGCTTTGTAACGTACTTTTTAGGAATTATGTTGGGGCTAGTTGGTTGGATTATTAAACCAGCAAAAAAACAAAATACAAGAAAAGGTTAATTTGATTTGAAAATACTGTACCTATTGGCTCTTCGTAGTATGATAGTTAGCGTAATGAAAGGAGCAAAAGATGGCACGTACCAAATCTTTTCTACAATGGCTAACTCATGACAAGTTAGGGTTCTTTACCATTGTTTTGACGCTATTTTGGTTGAAAACCTACTTTATCTATTTAACAAAGTTCAATTTGGGTGCTGTAGGCCCAATGCAACAATTCTTGTTATTGCTTAATCCGATCCCTGCAGGGATGTTGTTGTTAGGGATTGGACTATTTTTTAAAGGTAGAAAATCTTATTGGATCATCGTAATAATTGATTTTCTTTTAACCTTATGGCTATTTTCGAATATTCTTTATTATCGCGAGTTTTCGAACTTCTTGTCTTTCTCAATTATCAAAACTTCAGGTTCAACGTCAGATAATTTAGGAAAAAGTATTGTTGGTATTACTTTGGCTAGTGATTTCTTAGCTTTTTTGGATATTGGAATCATTATTGCGCTACTTGCTACCAAAGTAATAAGAATTGATGTTCGCCCGTTGAGATTAAAGCTGTTAAGTCTAATTGAACTGTTGGCTGTTTGCTTAATGGGATTAGACTTAATGATGGCTCAAAAAGATCGCTCAGGATTGTTAACCAGAACTTTTGATAACAACTACATCGTTAAGTATTTGGGAATCAATGAGTATGCTTTGTACGATGGCTACAAGACGGCACAAACGTCAGCTCAGATGGCTAATGCTAATGTTTCTGATTTAAAGTCAGTTCAAAAGTATCTAAAGGCAACATATGTGAAGCCTAATAAGTCATATACTGGTGTAGCTAAGGGCAAAAATGTTTTGATTATCCATTTGGAAAGTTTTCAGCAATTTTTGATTGGCTATAAATGGAAAGGCAAAGCAGTAACGCCAAATCTGAATAAAATATTTCATGCTAAAGATACCATCAGTTTTGACAATTTTTTCAATCAAGTAGGTCAAGGAAAAACTTCCGATGCCGAAATGATGTTGGAAAATTCACTTTATGGTTTACAGTCTGGATCAGCTATGTCAAGTTATGGTACGTCTAATACCTTTGAAAGTGCACCTGCTATTTTACATCAAAGTGGAGGCTATACTACTGCGGTAATGCATGGTGGAGAAGGTTCTTTCTGGAATCGTAATAATGCCTATAAATCATTTGGTTATCAATACTTTATGCCTTTGTCCTATTACCAAAATAAACCAGGCTACTACATTGGTTATGGTTTGAAGGATAAGCTTTTCTTTAAGCAATCAATAAAGTATATTGAGCGCTTGCCTCAGCCGTTTTACTTGAAGATGATCACAGTTACTAATCACTACCCATATCAACTGGATAAGGCTAATCAGTCAATTGATAAGACTGATACTGGTGATGAAACTGTTGATGGCTATGTGCAAACAGCTCATTATCTAGATCAAGCTATCGGAGAATTGATGGCTTGGATGAAGAAAACTGGTTTGGATAAGAATACTTTGCTGGTATTTTATGGTGATCACTATGGAATATCAGGTAATCACCACAAAGCTTCGGCAGAATTGTTAGGAAAAGACGAATTCAACGATTTTGATAATTTGAATTTCCAAAGAGTACCATTGATGTTCCATATGAAGGGATTAAAGGGTAAAATTGATCACACTTATGGTGGAGAAATCGATGTCTTGCCAACTTTGTTGAATTTATTAGGAATTAGCGATAAAAATACGATTCAGTTTGGTCATGATCTTTTAAGCAAGAATGCACCACAAATCGTAGCTCAACGTAATGGTGATTTTATCACTCCTGAATATGCCAAAGTCTCAGGTGATTATTATTACACCAAGACGGGAGAAGAAATTTCTCATCCAGATAAAAAATTGAAGTCAGAATTGGCATCAATTTCTAACCGAGTAACGACTCAGCTGTCTTTATCTGATAGAGTAATAAATGGTAATTTGCTTCGATTCTATAGGCCTAAATGGTTTAAAAAAGTTCAAATCAAGGATTATGACTACAATAAGAAGGTAAGTTTGGAAAAATTGAAAGATTCTAATGTTAAGACTTCTTTGTGGTATAGGAATCATAAAAAATCAACAGAGTCTAAATTTAAGACTGATGCACCAGAGTTAAAAAAATAATCTGTAAAAAACTTGATTTTTGTGATAAAATTTATCAGTAATCGTATCAGAATATTGGAGGCAGCGCATTGTACAATATATTTATGACATTATTAATCATTGTTTCGATTTTAATTGTTATTGCAACAATGATGCAGCCGCAAAAACAACAAGATGCATTGAACGCCTTGTCAGGCGGTGCAGTTTTTAGTGGTCAAACAAAAAAACGTGGCTTTGAAGCGTTTATGGAAAAAGTTACTTCAGTTTTGTTAGTATTATTTTTCGCATTAGCTATTGTTTTGGCATATATGTCATCTAAGTAATAGCTTTACCTCCCGATCATTGATGATGGGAGGATTTTTTTTAATATTTTTTAGGACTAAAAAAGAATGGAGAGACTCTATGGCACAAAATGAAAAGGTTTTGGCCGGCGTTTTAGAAATTTTTCGCCAAAATCCTCAAAGAAGGTTCAGAGTAGATCAAATTGAACGAATTGCACGTCATGATCGATTGGGAACTTTTACTGAATTGATTAAGGCACTTTCATTTTTAGAGCATGAAAAGAAAATCATTACAGATGGTCGAGGACAATATCAATTACAATTAGAAAATACGATTGTTGAAGGGGTATTTCGTGCTAATGATAAAGGCTTTGGCTTTGTTAAGTTAGATGATGAGAATGCAGATGACATTTTTATCCCTCGCGATTTTACAAATTATGCAATCAATAACGACCGTGTTAAGGTGAAGATTACGGTTGGTGGCAATCCATGGAATAATCGTAGTGCTGATGGTGAAGTTCTTGAGGTTTTGGAACATGAAACCGAAACTATAGTGGGCGAATTTACGCCATTGAGTGACGAACAAGTTAAAATCAGTCATTTCATAGGATATGTAGTAAGTAGCAATAAGAAGTTGCATAACTATCGAGTTTTTGTTGATGAAAATGGCTTGATCCCACAAATGGGGGATATGGTAAAAGTTTCGATCAAGAATTATCCTAATGAAGAAAATCCTGATTCAATGACTGGGGTTGTTATCGAAGTAATTGGTAATAAGAATGATCCAGGCGTTGATATCATGTCAATTGTATCAGCGCATGACGTACGTGTGGAATGGCCTAAAGAAGCAATGGCACAGGCTAATAATATTCCCGATCACGTAACCGAATCTGATAAAGCAGGGCGAGTTGATATTACTGATCAACCTGTAGTTACTATCGATGGGGATGATTCCAAAGACTTTGATGATGCCGTGGTTCTTTGGAAATTACCAAATGGCAACTACCATCTAGGGGTTCATATTGCGGACGTTGCACATTATGTTAAGGAAAAGACTCCATTAGATCAGGAAGCTTTTGCACGTGGTAATAGTACTTATCTGGTAGATCGAGTAATTCCTATGTTACCATTCCGTCTTTCTAACGGTATTTGTTCTTTAAATGAGGGTGTTGAAAGATTAGTTTTATCCTGCGATATGGAAATCACCCCTGAAGGGGAAAGAGTAAGCTACAAGATTTATCCAGCGGTTATAAAGAGTCATGGACGAATGACTTATAATAAGGTAAATCAAGTATTGTCTGGCGATATGACAGGTCTTGAGGATAAATATGTTAAATTGCAAGACATGCTACGGGAGATGGCAGATTTACATGATATTCTTTATCGTAAACGTCATGAACGTGGTGCAATTGATTTTGAAGAACCTGAAGCAAAAATTATTGTTGATGAACAAGGCAAGCCGGTAGATATCGTTTTACATGAACGAGGAATAGCTGAAAAGATGATTGAATCGTTCATGTTAATTGCCAATGAAACAGTTGCAGAAGACTACTACCGTAAGCATGTTCCTTTCTTATATCGGGTACATGAGACCCCAGATGGTGAAAGAATCAAGAGCTTTTTTGAATTTTGTAGTGCCTTTGGTTTAAATATCAAAGCTGATCCTAACAAAGTTAAGCCTGTCGATTTGCAAAAAGTGGTTACAAAAACTCTTGGAACTCCTGAAGAGGCAGTGGTGCAAACAATTATGTTGCGTAGCTTGAAGCAGGCACATTATTCTGAAAAGGCTCTAGGACATTTTGGCTTGGCCGCTAAGTACTACACTCACTTTACCTCACCAATTAGAAGATATTCAGATTTGATGGTTCACCGGATGATCCATGAATATGCAGATAATAATTTTGATGAGGAGATTCAAAAGCATTTTGCTGATCAATTGCCAGAAGCTGCTGAACAGACCTCAACTCAGGAAAGAAGATCAATCGATACTGAACGAGAAGTTAATGATTTGAAGATGACGGAATTCATGGCCGATCGTGTAGGTGATCATTTTGATGCAGTAGTATCATCAGTAACAAGTTTTGGCATGTTCATTCAACTTCCAAATACCGTTGAAGGATTGATTCATATTACTAATCTAGATGATGACTTCTATAGTTTTAATGAAAAGACCTTAACATTGACAGGTCGAGGTACCCATCGGCAATTCAAGATCGGAATGCCAATTAAGGTAACTTTGATTAATGCTAATGTTGATCAACATCAGTTAGATTTTGAATTGTATGATCCTAATGCACCAAAGCATGAACGAAGTGAAAGAAATGATCGTTTCAAGAGAAGAAATTCTAGAAATAATGCCTCATTCGGTCGTCGACCATATCGAGGTCAAAATAATCGCAATGATCGTAATGGTCGTCGAAACAATCGAGGCAGAGGTTTTAAACATTAAGGCTGATAGCAATGAAAAAAGAAAAAAGCGAGAATGTTCTAGCTCAAAATCGTAAAGCTAATCATGATTACTTTATCAAAGAAACATATGAAGCTGGAATTGCGTTGACTGGTACGGAAATCAAATCAGTTCGTGCTAGAAAAATCACTTTGCGAGATGGGTATGTGCAGATTCACAATGGCTCTGCTTTTCTTGAAAATGTGCATATAAGTGAGTACACTCACGGTAACAGATATAATCATGATCCTTTGCGTTCCAGAAGACTGCTTCTGCATAAAACGGAATTACGTCATTTAGCCAAGGCTCAGGAAGAGCGAGGAATAGCTATTATTCCATTGAAAGTTTATCTAAAAAAGGGTTTTGCAAAAATCTTAATTGGCGTGGGTCAAGGTAAAAAGCAGTACGATAAGCGTGAAACGATTAAAAAGCGTGATCAAGAGCGAGAGCTACGTAGAAAATATCGAGTATAAAGGTATGCATTTATTACTTACTGATAGTAATAGATGCTTTTTTTGTATAAAATTAATCCTCAGAGGCGGGAATTACGTTTATCTATGGTAAAATTTATTACGATAATTAAGAATTAATTTCTAGTTTGGAGTTTTATAGGCATGCGTAAAATATTTTTATTACGAGGTGCACCTGGCTCTGGAAAATCTTCTTTTATAGCACGCCATCATTTGCAACCATATGCTATTAGTCGTGACCAAATTCGACTTTTATTGGCGGACTTAACAGTATATTATCAAGAAGAAGCTGATTATTTACACCAGGTTATTCCTCGACATGTGACAGTTCAGACTCAAAAAATGGTCGACAATCTTGTTGAACATAAGATGTCATATGGAGAAACTGTAATTGTTGATGGTACTCATGTTTTGCCTAGTGCAATTGAGCATTTTAAGCCATGGGTAGACAAGTATCATTATGAATTGTTTGTAGTAGATCTAATGCAACATAATACGCTTGAAAATTTGCTTAAGCGTAATCAAACAAGAATGCATTATGATTGGGTAAAACCAGAAGTTGTTAAACAAATGTACTATGAGTATGAAGCTCATCCAGAAGTTCCAGAATGGGCTCATAAAATTTTACCTAATCAAATGGATAAAGCGTTATCGCAACGAGAAAGCAATTTAGATCGCTTTGCCCATGTGATCGCAGTGCCAGACCAAGTTGAGGAAAAGGATTTTCCTCATGTACATATTTCTAACTTCTACTTCTCCTTCAATAAAAAATTTACTGAGAAATATGGCTCTTATCGAAATGTAGTCACTATTGGTAAAAATAAGGAAGAAGTAGTTGAAGAATTTAAATTGCCATACTTTGCTTTTAAGTTCCATCACAAGCATTTTATTATTTCGGCTTATCCGATTAGAAATGAAATGTTGGATCCAATTAGGAAAGTAAAAGGTGTATGGACTTATTCAACAGGGTTGTTTAATGTTGCCGATTTCGTTAGAGAATTTCCAGAAAATAAGCAACAACATGTTCATCAATTTAATCTAAGTAAGTTAGATCCAACCAGATTGCTTCATATTTGGTAAAAATAAAATACCTAGTTAACTCAAGTAAAGAGTTTCCTAGGTATTTTTTGTTATGTATTAGTTTTTATTATTAATAATCAAAAGCTAGAGCACCCATTGGATCCCATGGCAATAATTGAATTGGATCTTTTTTTCCAGCTTCATATGCTTCCTTAAGTTCATCAGGCAAGAATTTGGTGTTGATAACTGCTTGGTAAACAAAGCTATCAAACCACTTGTCACTCATAACGAAGTAGCCCTTGAAACCTGCTTTTTCGCCCCATGAGTTCTCAATCTTCCATTTAGTTGGCTTGCCATCGACAAGATCAACCCCAGTAATTACCATTGCGTGGTCCATCATGCTTTCGCCGGAATCAAGCTTTTCAGCTTTCGACATTGAGAAGTCAACATCAAATAATTCATCACGTTTGTATAGTTCTGTATCAAGCAAACCGGCACGACGTTCGGAATCCTTAACAACGTTAGAACCAAACCAAACTACTTCACTAGCTTCGAGTTGCTTAATGATTAATGACTTCATTTCTTCAACTTGGAGGTTAAGGTGACGAACTTGACGACCACCTTCAACATTTCCTAAGTATTCTACAGAAAATACTTTGTGGAATGGTTTATCTTGAGTTGGTGCATTAATTGTGGAAATATGGTTTTCAAGATCCATGTTAACGTATTTCTTGAAGAATTCTTGTGGTGTTAAATCACGATCAATATGGTATTCTTTGTCATCATCACGATATTCAAAGTCAAACTTCTTTGGTGGAACGCCTAAAGAAATTGCTAGGACACGGAAAACATCATTTAACATTTCTGACTTGCGTGCTTGAACTTCTTCTTCGCTTTTACCAGCATTAACTAATTTGCGTAATTCCAAACCATCTTTGCGTAAAAGGGTGTTTAAAGTATCATTCAAAGCGCTTGAATTAGTTGCATTAGCTGTTTCTGGATAAACGCTCTTTGGTACGATACCATATTTTTCAATGATACCGCACAACATATCCCATTGACCACCATCTTGTTGTGGAGTAGTAAACAAGAAAGCTACCTTACGATCGCCTAAAGGTTTGTCAGCTGAAGAAATTACATTTTCAAAGAACCAATTTGATTTTTCAAACTTATCCCAGAAGTTAGTGTAATTTTGAGATAATTCAAAGTCTTTGATCTTGTAGTCTTTTTGTAAAGGATGACGCATAGTGTTCAAAGCAGAGAACATCCAGCAACGTCCGGATTGTTTTTGGTTTGAAGGCTTACCAGTTTCAATTTCTATTGAAAAAGTAGGTGCTAAGTCAATTTTAGTTTGTAAATTTTGACTTGCTTTAAAAATGCCGTTTTCTTGGGCTGCACGACTGGCTACATTGAATGCAGGATGATTTGCTAGATCTTGTTTAAATTGTTCAATTGCATCATAGGAAATTTCTTTTGTCATAATTAATGCCTTTCTTTTTAATATTTTTATTAATATTTTAAATCATTTATACCATTTAGTCTATTATTGCTTTGCAGGTTGATGATACCAGTACGCTTTTAATTCTTCATCAGCATTGAGCTCAAAATAATCAATTACCAGCGGATCTAAAGGCCAGATTGGTAATTCTTGTTGAACAATAAATGATCTTAAGGCTGTGATTGCGTGTTCAAATATCGCTTTTTGGTCATAATCAGGATTAAGAAAAAGGTGGTTCATTACCCATATTTTTTTGCCTTGACGCTTAATGAGCTCCATCGTCCAGCGGTAGATGGGAGTACCATTTTCATTGAGTTGTTCAAAGGTTTTAGTAGTTGTTGTTTGCTTTGTCATAAAAAATCTTCCTAAACTTAATAAAA
Organism: Lactobacillus gigeriorum DSM 23908 = CRBIP 24.85; assembly: GCF_000296855.1. Classification (GTDB taxonomy): domain Bacteria; phylum Bacillota; class Bacilli; order Lactobacillales; family Lactobacillaceae; genus Lactobacillus; species Lactobacillus gigeriorum. The sequence continues at coordinate 13,041 of NZ_CAKC01000095.1, forward strand.
AAATCCGTAGAATTACAATTCTTATTGTAAAATATGGATCAAGTGATTTAAAAGATTTTAGGTGAATTTATGAAAATACGTGGATTTGAAGTCGTCTCAAAATATGCTGATCAGGGAATCGAATTACCTAGAAGACAAACCTTAGCCAGTGCAGGCTATGACTTAGCTTCAGCGGTTGATATGGTTATCCCTAGTATTTGGCGATTGAATTTTGTAAGAATTTTTCGCTTAATCAGAAATGGCCACCAATTATATGAACGTGATTATGAAATGAGTGAAGATATTTTAAAACCAATTTTAGTGCCAACAGGCATAAAAGCGTATATGCCTGAAGATGAAGTCTTAATTTTGGCTAATCGGTCTTCAAATACTTTTAAAAAGAATTTGGCATTGCCTAATGGAATTGGGGTGATCGATGCCGATTATTATAACAATTCCAAAAATGAAGGCGAAATTTTTGTTCAAGTGCTTAATTATGGCGTTCGACCATTGCATATTCACAAGGGTGATCGAATCGCTCAAGGAATATTTATCAAGTATCTAAAAACAGATAGTGATGATCCAGTATCAAGAGAACGTGTTAGTGGTTTTGGATCAACTAATGAGAAAGGAAAGATGTAATGGCACGTACTTCAGTTAGATATAAGTGTCGTTCATGTGGTTATATTTCGGCTAGTTATTTAGGACGCTGTCCTAATTGTGGTGCCTGGAATCAATTTGAAGAGGAAACCCAAGAAACTAGAAAGCGATCAGGCAAGCAGCCAGTTAGTCAATTGATTCAGAGTACTGGTATTAATGAACCGGTAAAACTAGGTGAGGTTAAGGCAAAAAAGGAAGAACGAATTACTACTGATTTTAGTGAATTAAATCGAGTACTCGGTGGAGGAATCGTTCCAGGCTCATTAATCTTAATTGGTGGTGATCCGGGTATTGGAAAATCTACCTTAATGTTACAAGTTATGAGCAATCTTGCTAACAAATATAAAGTTTTATATGTTTCTGGGGAAGAATCGGCAAGTCAAATTAAGTTGCGAGCTGATCGATTAGGGATTGGCGACAACAATATGTTGCTTTATCCAGAAACAGATATGGAACGAATTAGAGATCAAATTGCTGAGGTTAAACCTGACTTCTTAGTCATTGATTCGATTCAAACCATGAATGAACCTAGTTTGGATTCAGTAACCGGCTCGGCATCACAAGTTAGAGAAGTAACTAGCGAATTGATGAAAATTGCTAAACTGGATGCCATAACTGTTTTTGTAATAGGACACGTAACTAAGGAAGGTGCTATTGCGGGTCCTAAGATTTTAGAACATATGGTAGATACGGTGCTGTATTTTGAAGGTGATGAGCATCATTCTTATCGGATACTTCACTCAGTAAAAAATCGTTTTGGAGCAGCAAATGAAATTGGCATGTTTGAAATGATTAATGAAGGATTGCGCGAGGTGTCCAATCCCTCAGCAATTTTTCTTGATCAACGTTTACCTAATTCAACTGGCTCGGCAGTAGTCGTATCCTTAGAAGGAACAAGACCGTTGCTTGCAGAAATTCAAGCTTTAGTTACTCCAACTGCTTTTGGTTATGCTAAACGCACTACTTCAGGCATTGACTACAATCGAGCCGCTTTGTTGTTAGCTGTTTTAGAAAAACGTGGTAACTTGATGCTCCAAAATCAAGATGTCTATCTTACCGCAACTGGTGGGATTAAATTAAATGAGCCCGCAATTGATTTGGCAATTGTGATGGCGGTGGCATCTAGTTATACTAATAAAGAAATTTCTTCTACAGATTGTTTTGTAGGAGAAGTTGGTTTAACTGGTGAGATACGGAGAGTAAATAAGATCGAATCTCGTGTGAAAGAGGCTGGTAAGGTAGGGTTTAAGCGAATTTTTATTCCTAAGCATAATTACCAGTCTGATCTTGCTAATCTTGGGATTGAAGTTATTCCAATTGCAAGTATTCCTCAAGCTTTGAAATTAGTTTTCGGCTAGGAATTGAACTTTTTATTTAATACAGTTAAACTAAGATTGTTTAAGTTTACTATTTTTGAAAGAGGCATGAATATTGGCTAAAGAAAAAATTCGTGTAAGATATGCTCCAAGTCCAACAGGACACTTGCATATTGGTAATGCACGTACTGCATTGTTTAATTATTTATTTGCTCGTCATAACAAGGGTACTTTTGTTTTAAGAATTGAAGATACTGACCAAAAGCGTAATGTTGAAGGTGGATCAGAATCACAAATGGAAAACCTTCACTGGTTAGGTATCGATTGGGACGAAGGTCCAGATAAGGGTGGAGAATACGGCCCTTACCGCCAATCTGAAAGAAAAGATATTTACAATAAATACATTCAACAATTGCTTGATGAAGGTAAAGCCTACTATTCATACAAGACTGAAGAGGAACTTGAAGCTCAACGTGAAGAACAACGCGCAATGGGAATTGCTCCTCACTATACTTATGAATATGAAGGCATGACTGCTGAAGAAATCAAGCAAAAGCAAGCAGAAGCAGAAGCTAAAGGCTTGAAGCCAGTTGTTAGAATTCACATTCCAGAAATGGAAACCTATGAATGGGATGATATTGTTAAAGGTCATTTGAGTTTTGAATCTGATACCATTGGTGGGGACTTCGTTATTCAAAAGCGTGATGGAATGCCTACTTACAACTTTGCCGTAGTTGTTGATGACCACTTGATGGAAATTACCCACGTTCTTCGTGGTGACGACCACGTTTCAAATACGCCAAAGCAATTAGTAGTATATGAAGCATTAGGTTGGGAACCACCTAAGTTCGGTCATATGACTTTGATTATTAACGCTGCTACTGGTAAAAAACTTTCTAAGCGTGATGAATCTGTTTTACAATTCATCGAACAATATCGTGAATTAGGCTATTTGCCAGATGCAATGTTTAATTTCATTACTTTGCTTGGTTGGTCACCTATTGGTGAAAATGAAATTTTCTCACAACGAGAATTCATTAAGCAATTTGATCCAAAACGTTTGTCTAAGTCACCAGCTGCTTTTGATCAAAAGAAACTTGAATGGGTTAACAACCAATATATTAAGCAAGCTGATCGTGATACATTGCTTGATTTAGCTTTGAATAACCTTCAAGAAGCAGGCTTAGTTGAAAAGACACCAACTCCTGAGAAGATGGAATGGATCCGTCAATTGGTAAATATTTATGCAGTTCAAATGTCATATACTCAACAAATCGTTGATATGACTAAGATCTTCTTTGAAGATGCTAAGAATCTGACTGAAGAAGAATTAGCGGAATTAAAGAATGATGATGGTCGTGCTGTCATTGAGGAATTCAGAAAACAATTGGAACTCATTCCAAGATTTACTTCAGCTCAAATTATGAGTGCAATTCAAGCAACTCGTCGTGAAACTGGAGTTAAGGGAAGAAAATTGTTTATGCCAATTAGAATTGCAACTACTAGATCGATGGTAGGACCTGGAATTGGTGAAGCAATGGAATTATTAGGCAAAGAACGTGTCTTAGAACATTTGGACTTAACATTGAAGCAAATGCAATAATGACGGTTAACTCAAAAACTAGAAAATGGCAATCAGCTATTTTCTAGTTTTTTTGTTAAAATGAAAGCAAGCATAGAAAGGATCCCGATTATGCAAATTTATAATACGTTGACGCGAAAAAAGGAAGAATTTAAGCCATTGGTTCCAGGAAAAGTAAGTATGTATGTTTGTGGACCAACGGTTTATAACTATATTCATATTGGAAATGCGCGTAGTGCAATTGCTTTTGATACGATTCGGAGATATCTCGAATATCGAGGTTATGATGTTAAGTATGTATCTAACTTTACTGATGTTGATGACAAGATGATCAATGAAGCTCGGGCGGAAGGAATTACCGTTGGTCAGTTGGCAGAAAAGTTTATTGCTGCTTATTTGGAGGATACGACAGCGTTAAATATTAAACCAGCTAGTTTACATCCACGAGCTACAGAAGAAATTGCTAACATTATTGCTTTTATCGAAAAATTGATCGACCAAGGCTATGCTTATGAAGCAGAAGGCGATGTTTATTATCGCGCAAAGAAATTTAAAGCTTACGGTCAATTAAGTGATCAAAATATCAATCAATTGGAGGAAGGTGCTTCGCAACATATTAATATAGAAGAACAGAATAGAAAAGAAGATCCAATTGATTTTGCACTTTGGAAAGCACAAAAAGCCGCTGATGAAATTGCTTGGGACTCACCTTGGGGAAAGGGAAGACCAGGATGGCATATTGAATGTTCTGTAATGGCTACGGAGCATTTGGGAGAAACGATCGATATTCATGGTGGGGGTCAAGATTTGGAATTTCCTCATCATGAAAATGAGATTGCTCAAAGTGAAGCTAAGACAGGAAAGAAATTTGTTAATTATTGGATGCATAATGGTTTTGTCACTGTCGGTAAGGACGAAGAAAAGATGTCGAAATCATTGCATAATTTCGTGACTGTGCATGACATCATTAAGGAAATAGATCCACAAGTCTTACGCTTCTTTATGGCAAGTGTCCATTATCGAAGACAAATAAATTATTCTACTGAAAACTTAGAACAGGCTGCTAAAATTTTAGAGCGGTTCAAAAATATCTTGAATAATCTTGACTTTAGATTAAATGACCAAATTGCAAGTAAGATATCTAATGCTGTTCGTAAAGCTCTTATACAGACTAAGGAAAAATTCATTGCTGCAATGGATGATGATTTCAATGTACAAAATGCTTTGACAGCGATTTATGATTTGTTGCCAATAGTTAATGCAAATCTTAATGACGAAAACGTTGATAAGGAAGCCCTAACCGATTTCAAACAATCTTTGACTGGATGGCTTGAAATTTTTGGAATTGATGTAACTAAATTGGTCGCTAATAATGCTGGTCAAGATGATCAAGAAATTGAGGCTTTAGTTCAAGCAAGAGATGAGGCAAGAAAAGCCAAAGACTGGGCAAAAAGTGATCAAATTCGTGATGAATTGAAAGCAATGGGAGTAATAATACAAGATACTCCTCAAGGAACAAGGTGGACTCGTGAATAAAATGCGAAAGTTGATAGAATCTAAGCTAGATGCCAATGTTTTGAGTGGGCAAACTTTGGCGTATTATGGGGATGCAGTTTATGAGGTTTTTATCCGTAGACATCTAATTAAAGCGGGGATAGTTAAACCGCAAGTTTTGCAAAGAGAAGCTACCCATTATGTCTCTGCTAAAGCTCAAGCAGCACTTATCACAAAAATGCAAGATGACAATTATTTAGCTGAAGCTGAATTAACAGCTTTTAAACGTGGACGCAATGCTAAGACTTATACTAAAGCTAAGAATACTAGTCTAAGAACATATCAATTATCAACTGGATTTGAAGCTATGATAGGATATTTAGCTTTAGATGACCAAGATGATAGAGTAAGTGAAATTTGTAAATGGTGTATTGAAAAGGTAGAGGATGGTAGCTTAGATGGTTATGACTTCGAATAATAGTGAATTTGTTTTTGGTCGTCATGCAGGGATTGATTTTTTAAAAACTCAGGGTGCCAATCGGATTAATAAAGTATTTTTACAGCAAGGGGTACAACAGGAATTTGCTAATCAGGTAGTTGCCCTTGCTAAAAGCAAAGGCTTAATCATCCAAAATGTACCTAAAAATAAATTGGATCGTTTAGTTGATGGTGGTAATCATCAGGGATTAGTTCTTGCCGTAGCTAGTTTTGATTATGCTGATTTAGACACTCTTCTTGATAAATTTGAACAAGAGAATCATGAACCGTTTATTTTGATGTTGGATTCAATCGAAGATCCACATAATTTAGGTTCAATCTTAAGATCTGCTGATGCAACTGGAGTTGATTTAGTAATTATTCCTAAGCGTCATGCTACAGGGCTGACATCTGTTGTTGCTAAAACATCAACTGGAGCCATTGATTATATTCCGGTTGCAAGAGTAAATAATTTGGTGCAAACAACTACCATGCTCAAAAAAAGAGGCTTTTGGATCTTCGGCACTGATATGAAGGGCACTGATTACCGACAATGGAATGCTAAAGGCAAGACAGTTTTAGTTATTGGTAATGAGGGAAAAGGAATCGCACCATTATTGAAAAAGCAAATGGATCAAATGTTGACTTTGCCAATGGTTGGTCATGTTCAATCGTTAAATGCAAGTGTTGCAACAGGTGTTTTGCTCTATCAAATGTTAACCAGTAGAGAAAAATAATTTTTTATTTTGCAAATATGAAACAAAGTCGATGCAATATATCTGAATTGCTAGATAAATTGTGTGATTATGTTCCATTTACTGGATTAAGATATTTAATTCCACTGAGTAAGCTCATAAGATAAATACAAGTTTATCTATAACGAGGTGGAAGAGTGCAATACTCAAAGGATGAGGAACAATTAATAAAAGAAATAAGTGAGGGTAATGATGAATCATTAGCGGAACTTTTTCAAATGTATCAGCCAATTGTCAGAAAAGCTAAGAAAAAATATTGTATTTATGGCTATGATGATAAAGATCTTATGCAAGAAGCAAGGATTACTTGTTATGAGTCGGCTAAGATTTTTCAAAAAAAGCGCGGAAAGTTCGGACCATATTTTAGAATTCGACTACATAATCGGCTAAAATCATTAATTCGGTTTCAAATGGCAGAACGTCGTTTGGAGGAACGAATGCATACTTCGTTCGATGAATTAGTCGTTGAAAATCCCGAAGAATTAGATCATTTAGTTTGCGAATCTGAATTACTTGATATTAGTATGGACGAAATAGGGCGTAAGTTTGTCCCCAAGCTATCAAAAATTGAGTTAATTGCTTTTTTGGTTTTTGTTGGAAAATTAACTGATGAAGAAGCGATAAAAAATTATCAAATAAATCTAGGTCAGTTGAAAAGTGCGCGTAATCGAGTTTACAAAAAGTTTCTTAAAGCGTTGCGTTAGCAGGATGAAAAAGTTGTATAATAAAAGCGTAGAATGATTTTAGGAGGTAATTTAAGATGGCAGACGAAGTAATTAAGACTGCAGTGTTAGACCGTCAAATGAAGGAAGTTTTTGATTGGAGCGACTCAACTAACCCAGTTAGAGATGAACTCTGGGACTACTTCATGGAAAAGAATGGTAAAGATACCTTGAAGACGGAGGAAGCAATGCTTCCGTTCTTAAAAGACTCTGATGAAAAGATTGAAGCTTTCGTCAACGAAAATCTTAAGAAGTAATTCTAAAAATATTCTACGCACAGTGATCACGCATTGATTGATCACCAAGACAGTCATGATCTTCATGGCTGTCTTTTTTAGATTGCCTTTCTAGATAAATCCTGGTAGAATTAACAACAGTTTGGAAGTGAAATTATGGCAGTGAAAAAAGCAGCTTTGGCCTGCACGGTTTGTGGGTCACGCAACTACTCAATCACCGCAAATAATAATCGGACGCAGAGACTTGAACTTAACAAGTTCTGCAAGCATTGCGGTAAGAAAACGTTACATAAGGAAACGAGGTAAGAATTAAATGATTAAGTTCTTCAAAAGCGTAGCTAAGGAAATGAAATTAGTTACTTGGCCTACTTTTAAGCAAAATAGACGCGATACTAGCGTGGTTATTGTTAGTTCAATCTTATTTGCTGCTTATTTAGGTCTTTTAGATTGGGCATTTAGTTCTTTGACACAAATAGTAATGTAATTAAAATACTTAATAGCCAAAGAATGATTTTCCGTGTTATAATCATTCTTGATGAAAAGCAAAACCTCATAGCGAGGTTTTTTTGTTTGCCAAAAAAGGAGAAAAGTAATGGTAGAAACTGCGCAAAAGAAATGGTATGTGCTTCATACATACTCAGGATATGAAGATAAGGTAAAGTCTGACTTGCTTTCAAGAGCTCAAAGTATGGGGATGCAAGACTACATTTTCAGAGTAATGGTTCCTGAAGAAAAGAAGACTGAAACTGTACGTGGTAAAAAACAAGATATCGATGAAAAGATTTTCCCAGGATACGTTTTAGTTGAAATGGTAATGACTGATGAAAGTTGGTTTATTGTAAGAAATACTCCAAACGTAACGGGTTTTGTTGGTTCACACGGTGGTGGTTCTAAGCCGTCTCCATTATTAGAGGAAGAAGTTGAACGTCTGTTGAACTTAGAAGAAAAATCAACTCAAAAGCCAACAATTGACTTTAATATTGGAGATACGGTAACCATTACTGAAGGACCATTTAGTGGAATGGTTGGTAAGATTACTGACATTCAAGCTGATAAGGCTAAGGTTTATGTTTCAATCGACATGTTTGGTCGTGCAACTACCGCTGAATTGGATTACGATCAAGTAAAAGATTATGATGGAGAGTAATTTAGACTTGTAATTGCTCATAAACGATGATAAGATAATTGACGTATCTTTATTACTGTGGGAGGAGAATTAGGTAAATTCTCCATTTTAACCGCATCACGGAATCAAGGAGGTTTTGACCGTGGCAAAGAAAGTTATTAACGTTGTTAAATTACAAATCCCAGCTGGTGCTGCAACACCTGCACCTCCAGTTGGTCCTGCATTGGGTCAAGCAGGTATTAACATTGTAGGTTTTACTAAGGACTTCAATGCTAGAACTGCTGATCAAAAGGGCATGATTATCCCTGTTGTTATTACTGTATATGAAGATCGTTCATTCGAATTCATTACTAAAACTCCACCAGCACCAGTATTGCTTAAGCAAGCTGCTAAGATCGACAAGGCTTCTGGTGAACCTAACACCAAGAAAGTTGGTAAGGTAACCAAGGCTCAAGTCAAGGAAATTGCCGAGACTAAGATGCAAGACCTTAACGCTGCTGACATTGAGGCTGCTATGCGCATGGTTGAAGGTACCGCTAGAAGTATGGGTATCGAAGTCGAAGACTAATCCTGTTATTTAGGTAACATATTAGGTGGGAGAGCTTAGAGAGAGCTCGTCTGACCACATATACAAGGAGGAAATCACATGCCAAAGCATGGTAAGAAATATTTAGAAGCTGCAAAAAAGGTAGATTCAACTAAGTTGTACAGTGTAGACGAAGCTATGAAGCTTGTTAAAGAAACTTCATACGCAAACTTTGATGCTTCAGTTGAAGTTTCATACAACTTGAGCGTTGATCCAAAGCAAGCTGACCAACAAATTCGTGGTTCACTTGTTTTGCCAAACGGTACTGGTAAGTCACAAAAGGTTATCGTATTTGCTGAAGGCCCACAAGCTGAACAAGCTAAAGCTGCAGGTGCAGATGAAGTCGGTTCAGATGAATTGGTAGAAAAAGTTCAAAACGGTTACTTGGACTTTGACGTTGTTGTTGCAACTCCAATGATGATGGCTAAAGTAGGTCGTTTGGGTCGTGTTCTTGGACCTAAAGGTTTAATGCCAAACCCTAAGACTGGTACTGTAACTATGGACGTTGAAAAGGCTGTTAAGAATGTTAAGGCTGGTCAAGTAGAATACCGTGTTGACCGTCAAGCTTCTATTCACGCTGCTATCGGTAAGGTATCATTTACTGAAGAACAATTGGCTGAAAACTTTAAGGCTTTGCGCGACGTTATTGTTCGTGCACGTCCTGCTGCTGCTAAGGGTCAATACATTAAGAGTGTAGCTGTTGCTGCAACTTTTGGCCCTGGTATCAAGCTTAACCCATTAGATTTAGACTAATAAATTAATATCGACCTTTTGGTCGATATTTTTATTTTCTTCTTGCATCTAGTGAAAAGAGTTGCTATACTAATTAAAGTAAATTCTACCTAAGACTCGGGTGGCGTGATGCCTCAAAATCCCGCCGAGGCCAGAAGATAATGAAGATTTCAATGCTCCATGTCTTTCGGCATGGAGTTTTAATTAGGCCTTATAGAATTTATCAATGTAATCGTGGAGGTGAAATCGAGTGAGTAAAGCTGCTATTGCTGAAAAGGAAAAGTTCGTTAACGCTTTTGCTGAAGAACTTAAAAGTGCTAAGGCTATCTTGATCATTAACTACTTAGGTTTGACTGTTGAAGAAGTAACCAACATGCGTAAGGACCTTCGTGATAATGATGTTAAGATGAAGGTTGTTAAGAACACTTACTTAAGACGTGCTGCTGCTAAGGCTGGTATTGAAGGCCTTGAAGATACTTTTGTAGGTCCTACTGCTGTTGTTTACACTGACAACGCTGACGACATTACTGAACCTGCACGTATCGTTTCTAAGTACGAAGATGATTTTGAAGCTATCGAAATCAAGGGTGGTGTACTTGAAGGCAAGTTAACTTCTAAAGAACAAATTAAGGAACTTGCTGCTATTCCTGGTCGCGAAGGATTACTTTCAATGCTTGTTTCTGTATTGCAAGCTCCTGTACGTGACTTCGCTTATGCTGTTAAGGCTGTTGCTGAAAAAGAAGAAGGCTCAGCTGAATAGTTTTTATTGTTATTGATATCTAAATTCTAAATTTTCGGAGGATACTTAAATGGCTTTAGATACTGCTAAGATTATTGAAGACTTGAAGGGCGCTACAATTCTTGAATTGAACGACCTTGTAAAGGCTATTGAAGAAGAATTTGATGTTACTGCTGCTGCTCCAGTTGCTGCTGCAGGTGCTGGTGCTGCTGCTGAAGCTAAGACTTCATTTGATGTAGAATTGACTGAAGCAGGTCAAGAAAAGGTTAAGGTTATTAAGGTTGTTCGTGACATTACTGGACTTGGCCTTAAGGACTCAAAGGACCTTGTTGATGGTGCTCCTAAGAACGTTAAGGAAGGCGTTTCAGAAGACGAAGCTAACGACATCAAGGCTAAGCTTGAAGAAGTTGGTGCTACTGTAACTGTTAAATAGTTATAGCTAACGCCTAAAAGCAGACTGGATTACCAGCCTGCTTTTTTGTTTTAATTGCAAAAAATTGAGGAAACTATGTCTGAAAAGAAGAATCAAATGTATTTTGCAGTTGCCCCAGATGCAAAACATGATATTCATGAAATTAATTATCAAATTTCAAATACTAATTTGCATTTTTTAACTGATGCTGGTGTATTTTCGAAAATGCGAGTAGATTATGGTTCAACAGTTTTGATCAAGGCTATGCAAACAGTGCCTTTCCCAAGTCAAAATATATTAGATGTGGGTACTGGTTATGGTCCAATTGGTTTATTCGCCGCTAAATTTTGGCCTGATCAAACAGTTGATATGATTGACGTTAATACACGTGGATTAGAATTGGCAAAACAAAATGCAGAAAAAAATGCAATTTCTAATGTAAATATCTATAGTTCTGATTGTTATGATCAAGTCGTTGGTAAATTTGGCTTGATTTTAACTAATCCCCCTATTAGAGCCGGGAAGAAAGTCGTTTCTAAGATTATTGCTGAAGCTAAGAACCATCTTGTTGAAGATGGAAAATTATTAGTTGTTATCCAAAAGAAGCAGGGAGAGCCAAGTGCTCGAAAATTGATGGAAAGTGTTTATGGCAATTGTACAATTTTAACTAGAGACAAGGGCTATTATATTTTGCAAGCAAGCAATAATAACGGGGAAAGATAATTGTTTTCAAGTGAAGCAAAAAAAATGTACATGCAAGCTACTTTTCAAGAGGCGGCTAAAGCTGAGGCTCAGAACGAAGTACCTATTGGAGCTATAGTAGTTGATCCAAATGGAGAAATAATCGGTAGAGGATATAATCGCCGTGAACTGGATCAAGACGCTACACAACATGCAGAAATGATTGCTATTAGACAAGCCTGTGACAAACTGGGTACTTGGCGCTTGATTGATTGTAGTTTATTTATAACTTTAGAGCCATGTCCTATGTGTGCAGGTGCAATCATTAATTCACGAATAAAAACGGTTTATTTTGGAGCGCTTGATCCTAAAGCTGGTGCGGCTGGTAGTGTAATTGATTTATTTACTGTGAAAAAATTTAATCATCATCCACAAGTTATCAGAGGGCTTTACGGCAAAGAAGCTGGAGAGTTATTAACAAATTTTTTTAGAAAGATACGCGCTGAGCAAAAAAAGATTAAATTGATGGCCAAAGATGGTGGCAAAAAAGGCTAAAATACGTTATCATAGTTGTTGGGCAATGTTTGACCTCTGAATTGTGTCAGAACCGGAAGGTAGCAGCACTAAGGTTGTTCAGGCATGTGCCTTTTTTGAGAGAATTACAAAACTCTTAACTCTTTTAAAGAGTTAGGAGTTTTTTTACTAGGGAAGGGACTTTATGGCTTATCAAGCACTATATAGAAAATGGCGTCCACGCACTTTTGATAGTGTAATCGGTCAGGAGGCCATAACAGAGACTCTAAAGAATGCGCTTGTGCGCGATACGATTTCCCATGCATTTTTGTTTGCAGGACCTAGAGGAACTGGTAAAACCTCATGTGCCAAGATACTTGCTAAAGCTTTGAATTGTACAAATTTACAGGATGGGGAACCATGTAATGAGTGTCCTAACTGTTTGGCTGCAGATAAAGGTGCTTTAGCCGATATCATTGAAATTGATGCAGCTTCTAACAATGGGGTTGATGAAATTCGCGAAATTCGCGATAAAGTAAAATATGCGCCAACACAGGGGAAATATAAAGTTTATATTATCGATGAGGTTCATATGCTCTCGATGGGTGCCTTTAATGCATTGCTTAAAACATTAGAAGAACCTCCTGCTCATGTAGTGTTTATTTTAGCAACTACAGAACTCCAAAAAGTACCAGCTACGATTATTTCACGGACACAGCGGTATAATTTTAAAAGGATTTCAAAAGCTGACTTAGAGAAGCGAATGAAATTTATTCTTGAACAGGAACAGATTTCATATGAAGATGATGCAATTGCAGTAATCGCACAAGTAGCAGATGGGGGAATGAGAGATGCGTTAAGCATCCTCGATCAATTACTGAGCTATGAGCAAAAGAGTGTCAAATATACTGATGCTTTACAAATTACTGGTTTTGCTGCTAAAGAGAAAATTGAACAGCTTTTGCTGAAAATTTTGTCAGCTAACAGTGGTGAAGCACTTAAGCAAGCAAAAGAATTGCAAGATGAGGGTGCCACTGCAAAAAATATTTTAGATGAATTAATAGATTTAACTACAAAGGCATTAATAGCTAAACAAACGCAGCAAGAACAGGCAAACGAATTTATTACTAAAGATTTCCTTACTCAAATTGGAAACTATGAATTAGAACAGCTGTTTAAACTTGTTGATTTGGCAAACGCTGCCTTAAATGATTTGCGTTATACTAATCAGCAGCAAATTCCACTAGAAGTATTTTTAGTACAAGCCAGTATTTATCGACCAATTTCACTTAATACTGGGAATAGTGATTTAAGCGATGAAATTGGTCAATTACGACAGCAAATAGAATCTTTGCAAAAGCAAGTTCAGGAATTAAAGAAACGTCCAGCAGCAAATGCTAATGTCGCTAGTGGTAAACAAGCCACCCCTAGTCAGCATGACATACCAAAACCAGCTACTTCGATTAACAATAATCGTAAACAAGTGTATCATGTGCTTGAGAATGCTACTAAAAATGATTTAGCGACGATCAAGGATGTATGGCCAGATTTGCAATCGGTACTTGAAGTTTCTCAACGGGCATTATTAGATGTGCTTGAGCCAGTTGCAGCTAGCCATGATCAAGTAGTTATGAAGTGTAAATATACGTTGTGGTTCGAAAAAGCAAGTGCAGATGATGATTTACTTGCCAAGCTGACGTCGTATATTGAACAATTTACTAAACACACGTATGATATTGTTTTGGTACCAGACGATGATTGGCTTGATGTTAGAAATGAATATGTCAAAACCCATCGTCAGCAATTAATTGCCAAAAAGCGTCAACAAATTGAAGAAGATGAAACGGTAAATAGCAATGAGGCTGATCAAAAAGTTGTTGCGAAAGCCAAAGAATTATTCGGAGATTTGGCGGAAATAAAAGATTAAATAGAATAGTAGAGGATTGAAAATTATGAGTAGAAGACCAAATTTTGGAGCTATGGGTGGAATGAATATGCAACAAATGATGAAGCAAGCTCAAAAGTTGCAAAAACAAATGCAAGAAGAACAAGAAAATATTACTAAACAAGAATTTGTAGGTAAATCAGCTGATGATTTAGTTGTTGCTACTTTTACTGGTGATCGAAAATTAAAAGAAATTACAATTGATCCTGAAGCGATTGATCCTGAAGATTCAGATATGCTTCAAGATTTAATTATTGATGCAGTTAATAAAGGAATGTCAGAAATTGACAGTGCAACTCAACAAAGTCTAGGAAAATATACGAAAGGTTTGATCTAATTGCAATATCCATTGCCAATTGCTCAACTAATTGATTCTTATATGAAATTGCCAGGTATTGGTGAAAAAACAGCTACACGCTTGGCGTTTTATACGCTTGATATGCCTGAACAAGATGTTCATGATTTTGCTAATGCTTTAGTAAATGTGCAGACTAAGTTGCACCAATGCTCTATTTGTGGAAATATTACTGAACAGGATCCATGTGCAATTTGTCAGAATTCTGCTCGAGACCAAAGTACGATTATGGTGGTTGAACAACCTAAGGATCTGATGGCTTTTGAGGAAATGGGAGAATATGATGGTTTGTATCATGTTCTTCATGGCGTGCTTTCACCAATGGATGGAATTGGACCTGAAGAGGTAAACATTAAGTCGTTGATTGTACGTTTGCAAAAGCAAAGCAAAGTTAAGGAAGTAATCATTGCATTGAACTCAACCCCAGAAGGAGAGTCTACCGCAATGTATATCAGTAAATTGATTAAGCCTTCGGGCATAAAAGTTACGCGATTAGCAGCTGGACTAGCTGTTGGTAGCGATATTGAATACGCAAATTCAATTACTTTGAAACGTGCTGTTCAAGGGAGAACGTCGTTGTAGGCTAAGAATTATGAAAAAAACAGATAAAATTAAAGAAGAGGGCGATCAAAAGCTGGTCGCTTTAGTAGAAAAACTGCAGAATCAAATTTCGTTCCAGCAGGGCTTAGATCAGACAACTTTGGATATGTCTGATGATAATTTGGTTGCCAGCAAAATTTTACGAGCAAAATATAGTTTTTTATATAATGAAGCTCGTCATCGACACACAAGATTTAGTGGTATTACTAATGCCATTACTCAGTAAAAGTTCACAGCTCGTGAACTTTTTTATTTTATCCTAAAGTGATTGTGGTAAATTACTGTTAATCTTTTCTAAAGTTCTGTAGAATAGACACATGGAGGATTTTATGAAGGGTAAGTTTATTAGCTTTGAAGGTCCCGATGGTGCGGGAAAAAGTACGGTAATGAAGAAAGTTTTGGAGCAACTTGAACCAGAACTTAAACCACAATATCTTGTGACTAGAGAGCCCGGTGGGTCGAAAATTGCAGAAAAAATTCGTAAATTGATCCTTGATCCAGAAAATGATCAAATGTCCGCAAGAACAGAAGCATTGTTATATGCTTCATCAAGAAGCCAATTGATTCAAGAAGTCATTAAGCCGGCTTTAAATTCAGGGATATTAGTATTTTCTGATCGATTCGTTGATAGTTCACTTGCCTATCAAGGTGCAGGACGCGAATTAGGAATCAGCGAGGTTGCAGCGATAAATCGTTTTGCGACCGAAGGAATAAGTCCAGACCTAACTTTATTTTTTGACATTGCACCAGAAAAAGGGTTAGCAAGAATTAAAAAAGTTAGACCAGATGATGAGGATCGCTTGGAACGTGAAAAATTAGCTTTTCACCAAAGAGTGTATGCTGGCTATCAAGAGATTATTAAACGGTATCCTGAACGAATTGTGGTAATAAAGGCTGATCGACCAGTAGAGGAAGTAACTGAGGAAGCTATTGCAACGATTAAGAATAGATTACCAGAGATATTCTAGAAAGAGTGATTTTGATGAAACTTATTGTAGCAATTGTTCAAAAAGAAGATTCTAACAAATTACAACGCGCTTTTATCAAGGAAAATATTCGTGCAACTAAATTAGCAACTACAGGTGGCTTTTTAAGCGAGGGAAATACTACTTTCTTGATTGGTACGCAAGATGAACAAGTTGATCATGTTTTATCAGTAATTAAAGAAAAATCTCAAGCTAGAGAAGAATATGTTCAACCTAATATTATTTCATCTGGATTGGAAATGTCGCAGATGGTTAAAGTAACTGTTGGTGGGGCAACATGTTTTGTTGTTCCAGTAGATGAATTTAAGCAATTCTAATGATAAATTTACAACACATCGATCAAAAGCAAACTCAAATCTTGCGTCAGGCTGTGGATAGTGGGCAAATGGCGCACAGTTATCTTTTTGTAGCTAATGATCCAGCAATTGCTCGTAATACGGCATATTGGCTAGCATGTTATTACAATTGCCAAGGCACAGATAAGCCGGATGGAAACTGCCAGAATTGTCAGCAAATCTTATCGGGAAATCATCCTGATCTTTTAGCTGTTACCTTAGAAGATCGTCAAAGTATTAGTATTGATCAAATTAGACCTCTTAAGGAAGAATTGGCGAAGAGTCCAGTTGAAAGTACGATTCGCTTTTTCATTATAGAACAAGCTCAAAGTCTAACTTTATCGGCCGCTAATGCCTTACTTAATTTGCTAGAAGAGCCAGTAGCCCCAGTAGTGACGATTTTATTAACCAATAATGTTGATCAGATTTTGCCAACGATTCGTTCTAGAACACAGATTATCAAATTTACAGATAATAATGTCTTATCGGGAGATCAAGATAGTTTAATCGCCAATGGATTTTCTGAAGATGAGCTAGCCGAATTAGGCGATTTAAATCAGCTGAATCAACAAATTAAGTATTTCTATCAAGAAGTAACCGAAGGCAATGATCTAGCGCTTGTGAGTGCTCATAAACTAGCAATGCAAGTAACTGGTAAGACTGGACAAAATTATGTTTTGCTTCGGCTTAAGTATTTGGCTGAGTCTGATTTTCAACAGGAAAGTACCAGATTAAATGGCTTGCATATGCTAAAATACATAATGGAACTTGACAAAATGCGCATGAGCAATGTTAATCTTCGTAATTTACTGGATTATTTAGCCTTACAGATAAAGAGGTAGGTGTGTTTTAAGTGGATCCATATTCAAAGTTGCAGCAACTGCATAATTCAATGCAAAAGATGACGCAAACCATCGAAAGTCTTGAAAATGATATTCTTGAGATCTTAAAGGAAAGTACTGAGCTCAAGGTTGAAAATCAATTATTGCGTGAAAAACTCGATAAATTGACGGCAAAAAAGGGAACTATTGTCAAAACTCAGAGTGGTTTGGAATCGTTGAAGAAGATCTATAATTCTGGATATCACATTTGTAATATGTATTATGGATCTCATCGTGATATCAATTCAGATTGTATGTTTTGCTTAGATATCCTTGATAATTTTGGCGTTAAGAAAAAGAGAAAAAGGAATTAAAATGCAACGACAAAGTAGTTATGCAGATGATGGTGGCAAGTTATATTTGGTACCAACTCCAATTGGAAATTTAGAAGATATTACTATTCGTGCCAAAAAAATCTTAATGCAGGCAGATTATGTAGCTGCTGAAGATACAAGAACAAGTGGGATTTTACTTGAAAAATTGGGCATTAAGAATCAAATGATCTCTTTTCATAAGTATAATTCGAAGAAAAAGGCACCTGAGCTAGTAGAAATGATGAAATCAGGAAAAGTGATTGCTGAAATAAGCGATGCAGGGATGCCAGTAATTTCTGATCCAGGATTTATTTTAGTTCAAGAATGTATCAAAAATGATATTCCAGTCGTACCCCTTCCAGGACCTTCAGCTTTTGCTACAGCACTAATAGCTTCTGGTTTTGATGCCCAACCATTCACATATTATGGCTTCTTACCTCGAAAGGCGTCTGAACAAAGACAATACTTTGAAGCAATGAAACTTGCGCCTGCTACTTCGATTTTCTATGAAGCACCTCATCGTTTAGTGAAAACCCTACATAATATGGTTGAAGTCTTAGGGGAACAACGTGAAATTGTTGCAGCAAGAGAACTAACGAAAATTCACGAGGAATTTGTTCGTGGTACTTGTAGTGAACTTCTGGAACATTTTGACCAAAATGCTCCAAAAGGAGAATTTGTCTTATTGGTTTCGCCAGCGACTAATACTGAGGTTGAACTTGACTGGGATGACTTGGTAGCCCAAGTAAATCAAGCAGTTGATTCAGGTGCTAGCAAAAAAGATGCGATTAAACAAATAGCTGAAAAAAATAATGTTTCTAAGAATGAACTTTACGATTATTATCATCGAGATTGATTAATGAAATATACTGAAAACAGAAAAATTGAATATAACGAATGCGATGAATGTGGCCAGCTTAAGCTAACAGCAATGATGGATTTGCTGATGCAAGTTTCTGAGCGTCAATTGCAGCTTGCCCAAGCAAGTGCCAGTGATTTGGTTGGACGTGGTTTAGGATGGGTAGTTACGCAATATCATATTGAAGTGACGCGATTACCTAAACCATTGGAAGAAGTAATAATCGGTACGGAAGCGATTGGATACAATCGCTTTTTGGCTTATCGTGATTTCTGGATTGCTGATCAAGCTGGCGAAAAACTAATAACAGTAAATAGTCAATGGGTTTTATTTGATTTGGAAAAACGAAAAATGGTACCAACTGATGAAACCTTGATGCAAAATATTAAGGCACCACTGTTAAAAAAGATGCCACGTTTTCCAAGACTCCGGCCACTTGAACAATATGATCGTGGGCAAACTTATCGCGTTACTTATTACGATTTGGATACTAACCATCATCTGACTAATAGTCATTATTTTAACTGGTTGATAGATTTGTTGGATCGTGAGTTTTTACATCAATATACAGTAAAAACTATTGATTTAAAATTTGATCAAGAATTAAAATACGGTATGTGTCCAGAATCGTTGATAAAACTTGAACAGCAAGATCAAATTGTGATTTCCCATCATGTAATAAAAAATGATGCTAATGAAGCTGCAGTTTGTCGAATTGAATGGCAAAATCTAGATAAGGAATAGGGTTAGAATTGAAAATATTAAGTGTAACAACTGCCACCAATCATTTAAGTGTGGCTTTAAATGACGGCTTAACGGTTATAAGTGAAAAAAATGAAGAAGATCAACGCAATCATAGTGAACATTTAGATCCAATGATTGCTGAGATTTTAAGAGAAAATGATTTAGCCTTAGCTGATATTGACCGTTTTGCAGTAGCGATTGGACCAGGCTCATATACAGGTCTAAGAATAGGCATTACAACTATTAAGATGTTTGGTAGTATTTTGAACAAAGAAGTAGTAGGAATTTCTACTTTAGCAGCATTGGCCAAAGGCGCTAAGAATGATGGCTTAATTATTACGGCTCTGGATGCGCGTAATGATAATTATTTTGCTGGGGGCTATTTTAAGCAAGGTGAAAAATTAACCGAAGTTATACCAGATGGGCACTATCACTTAGATCGATTAATAGAAGTAATTAAAACTTATATTGATGAGCAAAAGCTTGAAGTAATTACAGTAGTTGGAACAGGAGTTCAGGACAAAGCAGAAGTTTTTGCTGATTTGCCAGTAACGGTTAGCTTTGGCAGTCAAAGTGAAAATGAAATTCATGCTGGTTTTATTGGTAAGTTAGCAATGAATGAAGTACCAGTAGATCCTGATGTGCTTTTACCGCGCTATTTGAGACGTACTCAAGCTGAAGTTGATTGGCATAAACGAACTGGGAAGCCATTTGGTCAAGATAGTGATTATGTTGAAGAAGTTTAAACAACTTAACAATTTTTTTCATCCACTAAAAACTGATTTAGGATTTGAATTTACCCCATTTGTTGCGACTATTAATGATCAAATTTTCCAGGTAATGGAGGCTACAGAAGAAGATATTCCAACTTTAATGGCTTTTGAGACCGAGGTCTATCATGGCGTAGCTACTTGGAGCATAGGAAAATTTAGAAGCGAACTAAGAAAAGATAATTCACTTTATCTATTGGTTTATCACGAATCGCAATTAGTTGCCCTTATTGGAGCAAGATTTTATTTAAAAGAAACCCATATTACTAATCTGTCAGTTGTTCCAGATTTTCAAAATCAAGGAATTGGCACGTGGCTAATGGAGCTAATGATTGATTTGGCCCGTCAAAAAAGCAGTGAATTAGTAAGCTTGGAAGTAAGAATTGACAACGAAAAAGCTAAACAGCTTTATAAGAAATTAGGTTTTGAAGCCTTATTTATTCGTAAAAATTATTATTGTGATTTACAACTTGATGCAATTAATATGGTGCTGTGGTTAAAACCGCATCGATTGAAGAAGAGGGAAAAGTAATTTGAAGCAAGAAAAAGATGTACGCATTTTGGCTTATGAAAGTTCATGTGATGAAACTTCAACGGCTGTTATCAAAAACGGTAGAGAAATTGAAAGTTTAATCGTTGCTACCCAAATTAAAAGTCACCAACGATTTGGAGGCGTAGTTCCTGAGGTTGCAAGTCGCCACCATATTGAAGTAATCAGCCAAATTACTAAAGAAGCGTTGAGCGAAGCCGAAGTTAGTTGGCAAGATATTGATGCAATTGCAGTAACTTCTGGACCAGGCTTAGTTGGAGCGCTATTGATTGGAGTAAGTGCAGCCAAAGCTGCATCAATGGCAACAGGACTTCCGCTAATTGGAGTTGACCACATTATGGGTCATATTATGGCGGCTCAATTGAAAGATGAAATTGAATATCCTGCCCTTGCATTGCAAGTATCAGGTGGCCATACTGAGATTGTCTTGATGAAAGATCCGATTCATTTTGAAATCATTGGTGATACTCGTGATGATGCGGCTGGTGAGGCCTATGATAAAATTGGTCGCGTGCTAGGAGTTAACTATCCAGCTGGTAAAACTATTGATCAGTGGGCACATAAGGGAAAAGATACTTTTAATTTCCCAAGAGCAATGATGGAAGACGATGATTATGATTTTTCTTTCTCTGGTCTAAAGAGTGCTTTTATTAATACTTGCCATCATGCAGATCAGATCCATCAAGAATTGGATAAATACGATTTGGCAGCTAGTTTCCAAGCTGCTGTGGTCGATGTTTTAGCTTATAAAACAATTAGAGCAATTAAGGCATATAAACCTAAAACTTTCATTCTAGGCGGTGGAGTGGCTGCCAATCAAGGATTAAGAGAAAGAATGGCTGGTGAGATCGAAAAATTGGCTGATAAGCCAAAAGTTATTTTGCCGGAATTAAAGTTATGTGGAGACAATGCAGCAATGATTGGAGCTGCTGCTTATAATTTATATCAAGCTGGAAAATTTGCTGACTTGTCATTAAATGCAGATCCATCAATGGAATTACCATATGCAGAAACAATGTTGAATTAAAAGACTTGTATAGGGCTCAAGCTGAAAGGCTTGGGCTTTTTTGATCTTACCAATGAAAGCCTTTTCTATTATAATTAATTTAAAAAGTACAATTAATGGGGAGAAAAATTATGGCTAAGTTTCCAAAAGAATTTTTATGGGGTGGCGCAACCGCTGCTAATCAATACGAAGGTGCATATTTAGAAGGTGGAAAGGGTCTTTCGACTTCTGATGTTTTAACGAATGGCTCGCACACTGAACCTCGTCGTGTTACATGGAAGAATCCTGATACTGGTGAAACAGGAACGACATCTTTCTTTGAAATTGGGCAAAAGGGACTCCCAAACGGAGCGGTTCCAGCAGTTCTAGATGGTTACTATTATCCATCACATGAAGCTACCGATTTTTATCACCATTATCAAGAAGATATTAAGTTAATGGCTGAAATGGGCTTTAAGACTTTCAGATTATCAATCAATTGGGCCAGAATTTTTCCTAATGGCGATGATCAAAAGCCGAATGAAGAAGGCTTGGCTTTCTATGAAAAAGTTTTCCAAGAATTGAAAAAGTATGGAATTGAACCGTTAGTTACCTTATCTCACTATGAAACGCCACTTGCTTTAGCTATTAACTATGGTGGTTGGGTAGATCGTAGCTTGATCGACTTCTTTGTTAACTATGCAACAACAGTTATGAAGCGTTATAAAGGATTAGTAAAGTATTATTTGACCTTTAACGAAATTAACTGCATGGAATTTATGCCATTTATGGCTGGTGGCGTAACCGATCCCACACCACAAAACAAAGCGCAAGCAGCTCATAATCAATTTGTTGCTTCAAGTTTAACAGTTAAGGCAGCTAGGGAAATTGATCCTGAGATCAAGGTTGGGCAAATGCTAGCATATGGTCCACGCTATACCTATACTTGTGATCCTAAAGATCAATTGCTTGTCATGGAAGAAATGCAAGATACTTTCTTCTACTCAGACGTTCAAACGGGTGGATATTATCCAAATTATCGTTTGAAATATTATGAACGTGAAGGAATTAAGTTAGATGATCGTCCAGAAGATTATGATTTAATCAAAAATTATTCTGCAGACTTCTTGTCCTTCTCGTGTTATGGCTCAACAACTGTTACGACTCATGAAGTTGATGGCAATGATGGTGGAAACTTCATTATGGGCGTTAAGAACCCTTATTTGAAGACTAATGCCTGGGGTTGGGCTACTGACCCTGCAGTCTTACGCTTAGCATTGAACACTTTATATGATCGTTATCGCAAGCCACTTTGGATCGTAGAAAATGGTATTGGCTGGGCTGATCAAGTATCGGAAGATGGTAAGATTCACGATGATTATCGGATTGAATATCTTCAAGAAAATATTTCTTCAATGAGAGATGCTATTACCATTGATGGTGTTGATCTTATGGGATATACCATGTGGGGATGCATTGATCTAGTTAGTGCAGGTACTGGAGAGATGCGCAAACGGTATGGCTTCGTTTATGTCGATAAAGATGATGAGGGTAAAGGTACGTTGGCTCGTACACCAAAAGATTCATTCTATTGGTACAAGAAAGTCATTGCCAGCCAAGGAGAAGATTTAACTAACTAAAATCTTTTTTGCTAAAAATAATCCAAAGTAAAAACACCAAACTATTAAAAAGCATGGTTTGGTGTTTTTATCTTGTAAAATTATTCAAAATCTTCTAGTTCAAGCATGGCCTCTTCCCATTCAGAATTTGCTTGTTCTAGTTCTTTCTGCTTTGCTGAAAGTTCTTCCTGAAGAGGTCCTAATTTATCAAAGTTAGTAGCAATTTCTGGGTTTGCCATTTCATTTTGAATATTAGAAATTTTTTCTTCTAGTTCGCCAATTAATTTTTCAGCACTCTCGACTCTACGTTCTAGCTTTCGTTTTTGGGAATCACGTAGCTTTTGTTCTTGATACGATAGCTTTTGTTGCGAAACAGGTTTCTTGTTTTCTTCAACTACATCGTCGTTGGCTACCTCACTAGGTGTTAAACCAGCTGCTTGCTTAGCTTTTTCATCTAAGTAGTAGGAATAGTTACCTTCATAAATTTTCGCATGTCCTGAGCGAACAGAGACTATCTTGTTTGCCAATTGATTAATGAAGTAACGGTCGTGAGAGACGAACAAAATCGTGCCGTCGTAGTCTCTCAGAGCATCTTCTAAAACTTCCTTAGCTTCGATATCTAAGTGGTTTGTTGGTTCGTCCATCAACAAGAAATTGTTGTGTTCAAGCGAGAGAACCGTTAAAGTAAGACGAGCTTTTTGACCACCAGATAATTGCCCAACCGTCTTGTCAATATCTTTAGCAGTAAATAAGAAGCTGGCTAAAATTGAGCGAACATCACGTTCAGGCATAGTTTTGTGACGATTCCAGATAGTATCTAAGACGGTTTCTTTAGGATCAAGACTTTGAAGTTCTTGGTCATAGTAACCAATATCAAGAGCTGCGCCGTATTTAATCGTGCCATGTTTGATTGGAAGCTGCTTCATAATTGTCTTTAATAAGGTAGATTTTCCAATCCCATTAGGACCAATGATCGCGACGCGGTCTCCTTGATTTACTTGGAAAGAAATATCTTCAATCATGGTTTTCTCGGGATAACCAATCGACAAATCATTTAGAATTAAAACTTCTTTTCCTGAGGGATGATCACTACTAAAATGAATCTTAACCTTAGCTTGATGTTTTGGAGGATCGATTCGCTCTAATTTTTCTAATCGTTTACGCCGACTCTGGGCACGGTTAGTAGTAGAGGCCCGAACCAGGTTCTTTTGAATAAATTCTTCTTCCTTTTTAATTTCTTCTTGTTGCTTCTCGTAGGCAGCTTCTTGTTGGCGATCGCGCAATTCACGCTCAGCCTGATATTGGGAATAATTTCCCTTAAAGGTTGTTAATTTACCAAATTGCAATTCAAAAATTTGCGTAGCTAAATGATCAAGGAAATACTGGTCGTGAGAAACCACTAAAATTGCTCCAGGATAATTCTTGAGAAAGCCTTCTAGCCAATCTAACGTATCCATATCCAAGTAGTTAGTTGGCTCGTCCAATAAAAGCAATGGTGGTTTTTGCAACAGGAGCTTTACAAAAGCCAAACGAGTTTTTTCACCACCAGATAGCGATAAAATTTGTTTCTGCCAAGTATTTTCGGAAAATTTGAAGCCATTCAAAATACTTTTAATATCAGCTTGATAGGTATAACCGCCAGCCTGTTCAAAATCAAACTGCAATTGATCATATTGTTTCAATAGTTCCTGATCTTCAGGATGATCAGCAATTTGTTGCTGTAATGCAGTTACTTTCTTACCTTTGGTAATTAATCCAGCGAACACGTCGTTCATTTCATCCCAAATGGTTTTATCTTCGTTGAGGGCATTTTCCTGAGCAATATATCCAACTTGAATCCCACGGTTAACGGTAAATTCACCTTTGGTAGGCTCTTCAATTCCCATCATCATTTTCAAAAGGGTGGTTTTTCCCACACCATTAGGACCAACTAGTCCGATTCGCGCATTTGAATCAATTGAAAAACTTACATTTTTAAATAAAGTTGTGGCACCGAATTGTTTTTCTAGTTCGTGCCCTTGTGCAATAATCATAATTCTTCACCTGTACTAATTTTACCAAAGTTTTTTTGCCAGTCTAAAGAATGTTCTTAAAAAGTGGTAAAAATATTGTGATTGTGAAAAAAATTCTTGCAAAAATACATAAATTATAGGTAACATATATGTGCATGATTATACAATCACAAAGTTAAATTAATTAGGGGCGCAATAATGGATAAACTAAAAATACCTAAGGCAACAGCTAAACGCTTGCCTTTATATTATCGATACTTAATGATTTTAAATGAAGAAGGAAAAGATAAGGTTTCCTCAACGGAACTATCTGAAGCGGTGCAAGTCGATAGTGCATCAATTAGACGTGATTTTTCTTATTTTGGTGCATTAGGCAAGCGCGGATATGGTTATGACGTTAAGAACCTATTGTCTTTCTTTAAAAAAATCTTGAATCAAGATACTTTGACTAATGTCGCACTTGTTGGTGTGGGTAACTTAGGACGAGCTTTGTTAAACTACAATTTCAAGCGTAGCAACAATATTCGCATTTCTTGTGCATTTGATATTAATAAAGAAATTACAGGACGTATTCTAAGTGGAGTTCCTGTTTATGATATGGAAGAGCTAAAAAAGCAATTAAGTGATCAACAAATCTCAATTGCAATTTTGACAGTTCCTTCTGCTCAAGCACAAAAGACTACTAATGATATGATCGAAGCTGGTATTAAGGGAATTATGAACTTTACGCCAATTCGTCTATCTGCGCCAGCTAACGTAAGAGTGCAAAATGTTGATTTAGCAACGGAATTGCAGACATTGATTTATTTCTTAGATTCAGATAAATTAAGCGATGAAAAACTATAATCGATAGACATACTATATGAAAAGCCTAGCTCAAGTGAGTTAGGCTCTTTTTTATTCCAGTTAGTTGGTAAAAATGACCGCTTAGTAATAATTACTGTAAATTAATCTAAAATTTTGGTTAAATTAATTTAACAAGAAAAGAAGGAGGCGACTAAGGTGAAAATAAAAATGGAAATCGATCCTAGTTGTGACGAACCGGAAATAGTGCTAAAAGCACCAGAGATAACCGAAGAAGTTGAAGCAGTCTATAAGCAACTATTAGGACGGCAAAATAAAATATTGCAATTAGAAGTTGAGAAAGACAATGTCTCATATTATTTGAAACTTAGCGAGATCCTTTTCTTTGAAACGGACAGCAAACTGGTAATGGCACATACTAAAAATGAAGCATTCAAAGTTAACTATAAATTATATGAGCTTGAAGAAATCTTAGGAGCCAACTTTATGAGGGTAGCGAAATCGACGATTATCAACCTAGATCAGATTTATTCATTGACTCGGTCGATTTCTAATTGTGAGGTTACTTTTCAAGAATCATATAAGAAAGTTTACGTTTCTCGTCGCTATTATCGGGCGGTTAGAACAAAATTAGATGAAAGAAGACGAGTATCATGAGAAAAACATTTTCAAGAATTTTATGGGCAATATTCTTTTTGGCTTGCGCAGCTCTGTTGGTTGCCAGCAAAATGGGCGTAGTTTCAGTTAAAATTGGTTTCTGGTTATTTGCAGGAACAGTAATTTTCGCAAGTAGTTTGCTCTATAGTTTATTAAAGCTGAATATCACAGGAGCAATTTTTTCAATTGCTTTTCTGTTAATATTGTACGCCGATCCATTGGGAATTACGCGTTTAAGTCCTTGGACGATTTTAATTGCAGCAACCTTAATTAGTGTGGGTCTGAACTTATTATTCGGGAAAAAAATCCATCCAAATATTTCAATAACTCGCGTTGCGGATTTAGGCTCTAAAGATAAGGTGCTTGATGGTAATTTTTCAACTAGTAGTCAAAATGACGCTGGTTCACATGTTAGAATAGATCAAACAATGTCTGATACGTCTCGCTATGTTCACTCAAAAGATCTTGAAACGATTGAATTGAACTCTAAGCTTAGTGATGTGTATCTATATTTAGATGATGCAGAAGCTGCTGGAGAACAAGTATTTCTTGATTTAAATGTTACTATGAGCGATGTCGTAATTTATTTGCCACGATCATGGCGCGTAAGCAATACACTATCACCACTTTTGAGTGAAGTAGATGTTAAGGGAGTGTCCGAAGGTAGTGGTCCAACACTAATAGTGCGAGGTCAAGTTTCTCTTAGTGAGGTAGCAATTAAATATGTTTAATTACAAATAGAAAGTAGGAAACCATTATGCATGAATACCTAAAAAATAAGGGCTATCGTGCGATAATCAATGCGAGCTTGCTCAGTGGCATTGGAGACAGTTTATACAACATTGTATTTATTATTTATGCAAGTTCTGTTCCTAACAAAAAATTGGCAGTGTCTTTAGCTTCGGTTGCGACCTTGATCCCAGGCTTATTAGCGGTTGTTACTGGGGCTTTGGCTGATAAAACTAAGCACAAGGTTTACAGTTCTATTATTGTTAGATTCATTCAATGTGCTTTATTCATACTTTTAGCAGTGCTAATAGGAGTTCAGAGTTCATTTCCGATCTTCCTAGTTTTGTTATTGATTAATATCATATCGGATACCTTAGGATCTTTTGGAAATGGCTTAGGAATGCCTCTATTACAAAAATTGTTGCCTGCGGAGGAATTGAATAGTGGGCTAGGATTAATGTCTGCTGCTGGTACAACGGTCCAAATAATTTTTCAAGCGGTTGGTGCAAGCATGATCGTAGCACTTAGTTATAATTATCCTGTTTTTGGCTTGGTAAATGCGGTCACGTTTATGGTGGCTGGATTAATCCTATTATGGAATCGCCAACATTTATTAGTTGCCGAGAAAAAAATGACTATCAATAATTCAAGCGAACATGATCATCGAAGCATGCGGGATCAAATAAAAACAGCTATTAGAAACTTTCGTCAAAATAATTTTTTACTTAGGTTCACATGCTTAGCGATGATGGTTAATTTTTTAGGCGTTTCAATGAGTGGTATGATCAATTTATCATTGTTAACGTATAAAGAAATTTGGTTAGGAAATTATGGCTATTCAATTGTGTTGTACGATATGAGTTTTTCAATCGGCATTATTTTAGGAAGTCTCTTTATGAATGATTTTTTGAAAAAAGCTAAAACTCTTACAATTACTACTTTATGTATGTTAGCTTTAGTTGGGGTAGGTCTAGGCTTCGCTTGGCATAAATCAATTGTTATGATTGTGGCTTTCATTTTGTTAGCAAGCTATTTAATTGGAAAAATCAATCCACGGGTTTCTGCTTTGGTTATGACCAGTGTTGATGACGATCAGATTGCAGCGACAAGTGGCGTACTTAATTTATTAGCTCTTTGCGTTGCTCCACTGGGGCAAGCGTTATTCTTAACGATTGCTGGAAAAACTAGTCCGGTATATAGCTGGATATTGTTTACTGGTTTGAGTTTGATAGTAGCAATGATTAGTAGTTACTGGGGTCATAAAGTAGTCGAACCAGAAATTAAAAATCAGGAAGAAGTAGCAATTTAATAATAATTATCACTGATTAGCACTTTTTTGATATGAGTGCTAATTTTTTCTTGCTTTTTTTCTGGAAAGAGGTTATTATCATACATGTAAGTTAGCACTTATAATTAATGAGTGCTAACTTGAGCTAAAAATCGAAATAAAGAATTTTAAAAATCATAGGAGGGACAAACGTGTTACAACCAATTGGTGATCGTGTGATCGTAAAAGTTAAAGATGAAGAAGAAAAGACTGTTGGTGGCATCGTCCTTGCTTCAAATGCCAAGGAAAAGCCAACTGAAGGTGAAGTAGTAGCTGTTGGTGAAGGAGCTTTTGCTACTAATGGTGATAAGTTGCCAATGACTGTTAAAGTTGGCGACACTGTTTTATACGATAAGTACTCTGGTACTAATGTTAAGTACGAAGGTGAAAAGTACTTAGTCCTTCATGAAAAAGACATTTTAGCAATCGTTAAATAATCAGTTTGAATAAGGAGCATAGATAATCTATGGCAAAAGATATTAAATTTTCAGAAAATGCTAGACGTTCACTTATTAAGGGTGTAGATAAGTTGGCTGATACTGTTAAGACTACTATTGGTCCTAAGGGTAGAAATGTTGTTTTGGAACAAACTTACGGTAATCCAGATATTACTAATGATGGTGTTACCATTGCTAAGGCAATCGAATTAAAGGATCATTTTGAAAATATGGGTGCTAAGCTAGTTGCTGAAGCTGCCCAAAAGACTAATGATATTGCTGGTGACGGTACTACTACTGCTACTGTTTTGACTCAAGCAATCGTTAAAGAAGGTATGAAGAACGTTACTGCTGGTGCTAACCCAGTTGGTATTCGTCGCGGTATTGAAAAGGCTACTAAAGTAGCTGTTGAAGAATTACATAAGATTAGCCACACTGTTTCTTCTAAAGCTCAAATTGCTCAAGTAGCGGCTGTTTCTTCAGCTTCACAAGAAGTCGGTGAATTAATTGCTGATGCCATGGAAAAGGTTGGTAACGATGGTGTTATTACGATTGAAGATTCTCGTGGTATCAACACTGAATTGTCAGTAGTTGAAGGGATGCAATTTGATCGTGGTTACTTATCACAATACATGGTAACTGATAACGACAAGATGGAAGCTGATCTTGATAATCCATACATTTTAATCACTGATAAGAAGATTTCAAATATTCAAGATATTTTGCCTTTGTTACAAGAAATCGTTCAACAAGGTAAGGCTTTATTGATCATTGCCGACGATGTAACTGGTGAAGCTCTTCCAACCCTTGTTTTGAACAAGATCCGTGGTACTTTCAATGTTGTAGCTGTTAAGGCTCCAGGCTTTGGTGATCGCCGTAAAGCTCAATTACAAGATATTGCTGCTCTTACTGGTGGTACTGTTATTACTGATGATCTTGGTCTTGAACTTAAGGACACTACAATTGAACAATTAGGTCAAGCACGTCGCGTAACTATTACTAAGGATTCAACTACTATTGTTGATGGTGCTGGTTCTAAAGACGCTATCAAGGAACGTGAAGACTCAATCAGAAAGCAAATTGAAGACACTTCTTCAGACTTTGACAAGAAGAAGTTGCAAGAACGTCTTGCTAAGCTTACTGGTGGTGTAGCTGTGATTCATGTTGGTGCTGCTACTGAAACAGAATTGAAGGAACGTAGATACCGTATCGAAGATGCTTTGAACTCAACTCGTGCTGCTGTTGATGAAGGTTATGTTGCTGGTGGTGGTACTGCTTTAGTAAATGTTGAAAGTGCTGTTCGTGAACTTAAGGGTGACACTCCTGATGAACAAACTGGTATTAACATTGTTCTTAAAGCTTTGAGTGCTCCAGTTCGTCAAATTGCTGAAAATGCTGGTAAAGATGGTTCAGTAATTTTGGATAAGTTGGAACATCAAGAAAATGAAGTTGGCTACAATGCAGCAACTGACAAGTGGGAAAACATGGTTGAAGCTGGTATCATTGACCCAACTAAGGTAACTCGTACTGCTTTACAAAACGCTGCTTCAATTGCTGCTTTGCTTCTTACCACTGAAGCTGTTGTGGCTGATATTCCTGAAGATAAGCCAGCTGCTCCTGCAGCAGGTGCTGGTGCTCCAGGTATGATGTAATTTGATTGATAATTTAAACTTATAAGATATACTGAATGAAACGTCGATAATTTTGTTGATTATCGACGTTTTTTTTGCAGTTTGGTTTGTCGTATAATGGAATTAATACAGTTATAAAAATAAGAAAGTGGTAACGTTTTGGTAAAAGCTAGCACGACTCCAATGATGGAGCAATATTATGAAATTAAAAAACAATATCCAGACGCATTTCTTTTTTATCGGGTTGGAGACTTTTATGAACTTTTTGAAGATGATGCCGTAAAGGGTGCCCAATTACTCGAATTAACTTTAACTCATCGTTCAAATAAGAGTGAAAATCCGGTACCTATGGCTGGAGTACCCCATCATGCAGTTGATACATATGTGAATACTTTGGTTGAAAAAGGCTATAAAGTAGCGATTTGTGAACAACTTGAAGATCCTAAAAAAGCTCAGGGGATGGTAAAGCGGGGAATCGTTCAGTTGATTACTCCTGGTACGATGATGTCAGAAGGACCGAATGAAGCTAAGGATTTTAATTATTTGACTTCAGTTGTTTCCACTGCGTCTGGGTTTGGGTTGGCCTACAGTGACTTATCAACTGGAGAAGTTTATGCAACTCATTTAAAGAGTTTTTCTGCGATTGCGAATGAGTTATTATCCTTACATACCAAGGAAGTTGTGTTTACAGGCGACTTGACAGAGGATCAAAAAGAGTATCTCCATAAAGCTAATATTATTGTTTCGCAAGCGGTTGAATTAGATGAGAAACATGCGGAAATATCATATGTAGAGCAGAACCTTGTTAATCGCTCAGAAAAGCTAGCTACCGAGCAACTTGTTAGTTATTTGTTAGCGACACAAAAACGGAGTCTAGCCCATTTACAGATTGCTAAAAGCTATGAAGTGAATCAGTATCTTCAAATGACGCATACTGTACAAAATAATTTGGAATTGGTAGCTTCAGCAAAAACGGGTAAAAAAATGGGTTCGCTATTTTGGGTCATTGACCAAACTCATACTGCGATGGGAGCTAGATTATTGAAGCAGTGGCTTGCTCGTCCTTTACTTAATTATGAGCAAATTTCTTATCGTCAAGAAATGGTTCAAGCTTTACTTGATGAATACTTTACCCGAGAGACGGTGATTGATTCCCTTAAAGGCGTATATGATTTAGAAAGATTGACTGGAAGAATTTCTTTTGGGAATGTTAATGCTAGGGAGTTGTTGCAATTAGCGCGTTCACTCAATTCTGTGCCTGCAATTTTGCAGGCGTTAACTGATAGTAATAACGATGTTTTAAAAAACTTCGCTAAAGAGATTAATCCATTAACTGGAGTAGCAGAACAAATTACTTCTACCATTGTTGCTGATCCACCGGTTTTAACAACAGAGGGTGGATTAATTCAAACGGGAGTCAACTCTCAACTTGACCGTTATCGCGATGCAATGAATAATGGTAAAAAATGGCTGGCTGAAATGGAAGCTGATGAACGAGCTAAGACCGGCATTGATAATTTGAAAGTAGGTTATAACAAAGTATTTGGTTACTATATCCAGGTAAGCAATGGTAATAAAAATAAAGTCCCGTTGGATCGGTTTACACGTAAACAAACGCTAACTAATGCAGAGCGTTATATTACTCCAGAATTAAAGGAGCACGAGAATTTAATTATGGAGGCACAAACGCGCTCGACGGATTTGGAACATGGCATTTTTGTCAACTTGCGTGATGAAATTAAAAAATATATTCCTGAACTTCAAAAATTAGGCGGACAGCTGGCTGCTTTGGATATTTTTGCTGGCTTTGCTCAAGTTGCCGAACAAAATAATTATTGTCGACCAATTTTTCACCGAGGTCGTCACGATATTAAGGTGGTTGCTGGGCGTCATCCGGTAGTAGAAAAAGTAATGCCAGCCGGATCATACATTCCAAATGATATTGAAATGGATGAAGATACGAATATCTATTTAATTACCGGTCCTAATATGTCAGGTAAAAGTACCTATATGAGACAAATGGCTCTAATTGCTGTAATGGCACAAGTAGGATCATTTGTTCCAGCTGATGAAGCGGAACTACCAATTTTTGATCAAATATTTACTCGAATTGGGGCTGCTGATGATCTTATTTCGGGTCAGAGTACTTTCATGGTAGAAATGAGTGAAGCAAATGAAGCTTTACAGTACGCAACAAATCGGAGCTTGGTACTATTTGATGAAATTGGACGCGGAACTGCAACTTATGATGGTATGGCTTTGGCAGGTGCAATTGTCAAATATCTTCATGATAAAGTAGGAGCCAAGACATTGTTTGCGACCCATTTTCACGAATTGACTGGACTAGAAACTAGTTTAATTAAATTGAAAAATATCCATGTTGGGGCAACAGAAGAAAATGGTAAATTGATTTTCTTACATAAAATTTTGCCAGGACCTGCAGATCAAAGTTATGGAATTCACGTAGCTCAATTGGCTGGTTTACCTAATAAGGTTTTGCGGGAAGCAGAGAAATTATTGAAACGATTAGAGGCTCAAGGTGCAAGTGAATTAACGCAAGCTAGTGAGCAATTGAATTTATTTGCAACATCAGTTGACGAGACTGAACCTCTTCAAAAGGATGCTCCTGCCAAGCATGAATTGACTGAAGCTGAACAAAATGTTTTGCAAGCACTTAGTGAGGTTTATTTGGCTGATAAAACTCCACTTGAAGTGATGCAATTAGTCGCTAATTGGCAACAAGATTTGAAGGATGAAGACAATTAATGGCAAAAATTCATGAACTTTCGGAAACTTTAACTAATCAAATAGCTGCTGGAGAGGTAATTGAACGTCCAGCTAGTGTGGTTAAAGAATTAATTGAAAATTCAATCGATGCTGGTGCAAGTCGAATTAGAATTGATTTTACTGAAGCAGGATTGAAACAAATTGTGGTACAAGATAATGGTAGTGGCATTGAAGCGGATCAAATTGATTTAGCTTTTATGCGTCATGCAACTAGTAAAATCAATAATGAGCGCGATTTGTTTCGAGTTGCTACTTTGGGGTTTCGAGGAGAAGCACTAGCTTCTATTGCGGCGGTTAGTCAAGTTGAGATTTTAACCAGAGCGTCTGGAGTTAAGGGAACTCGAGCAGAATTTTCGGGTGGTCAAAAAAAGTTACAGGAAGATGCGGCTGCTCAAAAGGGAACACAAATCATAGTTAATAATCTATTTTTCAATACGCCAGCTCGTTTGAAATATTTACGAAGCCCGCGAACGGAAATGACTAAAATTATTGATATTGTCAATCGAGTAGCATTAGGTTATTCAAAAATAGCTTTTACTTTAACTAATAATGGAAAGGTCCTTTTTAGAACTGCTGGAAATGGTAATCTGCAGCAAACGGTAGCTAATATCTATGGTCGACCAGTAGCCGAAAAAATGCTGCCAATTAAAATGGAAAATGCAGATTTTAAAATTAATGGGTTAATTTCACGACCAGAATTAACAAGATCTACCCGAAATTTCATCTCCATTTTGCTAAATGGGAGATACATTCGTAATTATCAATTAAATGCCGCTATCATGGATGGATATGCTAATAAGATGGATAGCCGCCATTATCCTGTTGCTGTAATTGCTATTAAAGTTGACCCATTCTTGGTAGATGTCAATGTTCATCCAACTAAACAAGAAGTAAGACTTTCAAAGGAAAAAGAACTAGGTCGTTTAATTAGTCAGGCAATTTCTGAAGCAATCATGGAAAAACAAGATTCTTTGAATACTTTTTCAGAAATAAGCAATACTGATAAGCCAACTTTAGTAGATCAGTTGCAATTCAACCTAAATAAAAATGTAGTTGATACTAGCCGGAAAATTCCAGAGACAAATGCACTCGAAGCCAAAAATATTGAAGTGGCAGAACAAGCACCGGAATTTGTAGACCTTAATACCCCACGCAGTGACAAGCGCTATCATATAACGAGCACCTGGGATAAAAATGTCCGGCTTCAAGCACAACTGACTCCTTTTGGTGATACCAAGCCAAAAACCAATAAACAGGAGTTGCTTTCTTCAGGGGATGCAACTTTAAGCAAAACTATGCCAGAACTTAAGCTTGTGGGTATGACTAATGAATTGCTTGTTGCTGAGCATGAACAAGATCTATATCTAGTAGATCAGCTTAGATTAAGACGGAAGCTACAGTATTATAAGATTTTGAGGGATATTAATAATCCTCAAGTTGTAAAGCAAACTCTTCTTACTCCCATAGTATTAGAATTTGGACAAGTTGATTTTTTAAAACTTAAAGATAAGATAGCTGAGCTTACTAAAATTGGCATCGAACTTGAAGAATTTGGGGACAATAGTTATCTTGTGCGAAATTATCCAGTGTGGCTTCAGGGAGATATTGAACGGAGTTTGCATCAAATTTTAGATCAATTTTTGGATTCAGAAATGAGCAAAAGCTCAAGAATTATATCTTGGATAGCTAATGAGGAAGCTAAAAAGCAAGTAACACAACGAATTAAGCTGTCGCAAATTGAAGCTAGCGATTTATTGAAGCAGTTAAGCACTTTGCCTGACCCATATTATGATCAAGATGGGCAGAGAATTTTTGTTCGATTAACTGCTACAGATATAAATAAATTATTTAAGGGGAAAAATAATGTTTGAGTATTTAGAAGGAACGATCACCGAAATTACGCCAGCTTACATTGTTGTTGACGTAAATGGCATTGGTTACAAGGTATTCAGTCCAACACCTTTTGCTTATCGAGTTAATGAGGAAGCTAAAGTTTTTGTAGAACAGATTTTTAGTGAAAACAACGGTTTTACTTTGTATGGTTTTGAAAGTCGTCTAGCTAAAGGCTTGTTTTTAAAACTTCTTAGTGTTAGTGGTATTGGACCCAAATCAGCCTTGGCCATTATGGCTGCCGAAGATAGTGATTCACTTGCAGAAGCAATCGAACAAGGTGAAGTTAAGTACTTAACAAGATTTCCAGGCGTTGGTAAAAAAACTGCATCGCAAATTGTGCTTGATTTAAAAGGAAAGCTTGGAGATTATGTAAGTCGGCTTGATCGTAAAAGTGAAAGTAGTGATGTTAGTCCCGCTTTACATGATGCTTTGCTTGCCCTGCTTGCGTTAGGATATACCCAAAAAGAAGTAGATCGAATCACACCTAAATTAAGTGAATTGAATTATGATTCTGCTGATCAGTATATCAAGAAGGGCTTGGCTTTGTTATTAAAGAAGTAAAATAGATTCAGTAGGGAAGTGAAGAGATGAAAAATCAAGACGAGATAACCTCAAGTTCAACAAGTGATCAAGTTGAGCAAGCAATGGAAGTTTCTTTGCGACCACAATCTTTAAAAGATTATCTCGGTCAGGAGAAAGTTAAACGCGAATTAGCAATTTATATTAAAGCTGCCAAGCAACGCGATGAGGCATTAGACCATGTACTTTTATATGGTCCTCCAGGTTTAGGTAAGACTACGTTAGCCTTTGTTATTGCTAATGAACTAGGGGTTCATTTGAAAAGTACTAGTGGACCAGCAATTGAAAAGGCTGGGGATCTAGTTGCGTTATTATCAGATCTTGAACCAGGGGACGTACTTTTCATTGATGAAATCCATCGACTAGCTAAGCCAATCGAAGAAGTTTTATATTCCGCAATGGAAGATTATTATGTAGATATCGTTATTGGCGAAGGTGAAACGACGCACGCAGTGCATGTGCCATTACCACCATTTACCTTGGTTGGGGCCACCACTTTGGCTGGTCAATTATCTGCACCTTTACGTGATAGGTTTGGGATTGTAGAACACATGGAATACTATACGGTCGATGAATTAGAACAGATCGTTGAACGATCAAGTGAAGTATTCCATGCTACGATTGCAGATGATGCTGCTCATGAGCTGGCTAGAAGATCAAGAGGAACGCCTAGAGTAGCAAACCGTTTGCTAAAACGAGTTCGTGATTTTGCACAAGTTAAAGGCGAACAAACGATTTCTTACGAAACTACTAAAAATGCCTTGCATCAACTACAAGTTGATGACGAAGGATTAAATCAAACTGATCGTAAATTATTACGCACCATTATTGAAGGCTATGGTGGAGGTCCGGTGGGGATTAGGACTTTAGCTGCTAATGTTGGCGAGGACATTGAAACCATTGGCTCATTGTATGAACCATATTTATTGCAACATGGATTTATTTTATTAACGCCACGCGGTAGAATAGCTACAGAAAAAGCCTATCTGCAACTTGGATTTCCAATTCCTCATCGTGATTAGTAGATATTTAGCTTTTTTTCGGTATAATTAGAGTATTAACAAGTTTTATGAGGTGAACTAAATTTGAATACATTATTTTTAGCAACTAATGCTACCGGTTCTGGTGCAGGTGGCAATATTATGATGATTGCTTTGTTGATTTTTGCTGGTGCATTTATGTATTTTGGTGCTATTAGACCACAAAAGAAGCAACAACAACAAAGAATGGCCATGATGGACAAGCTTAAAAAGGGTGATAAAGTAGTATTGGTTGACGGCTTACATGCCAAAATCGACTCGATCAATGAAGCTGATAAAACAGTTGTAGTTGACGCAGATGGTATTTATTTAACGTTTAGTAGAATGGCTGTTAGACAAGTTCTTGAACCAAGTTCTACTGAAGTTAAAGCTGAAGATACTACTGAAACAGCAGAAGCTGATAGCAAAGAAGAAACTACTAAAGAAGATTAGGAAGAAGCGCCAAAAGGCGCTTTTTTGTATGGGATGCTGTAAAATAGATAATGGTATTTTGAAATGACAGAAAGGATGGACAAGATGGCAAGTAATATTCCTGTGATAATGGTAATTTTTGGTGGTAGTGGAGATTTAGCTCACCGTAAACTTTATCCATCTTTGTTTAATTTGTATCGTCAAGGATTAATTCACGATAATTTTGCAGTAATTGGAACAGCTAGAAGACCATGGACCAATGAATACTTACGTGAACAAGTTAATGATGCAATTCATGAAACTTTTACTGAAGTAAATGAAAATGATGTCAAAAATTTTGTTGAGCACTTTTATTACTTATCGCATGATGTAACTAATGTTGAACATTATGTAAGTCTGAAGGAATTAGCACAAGAATTAGATGATCGTTATAGTGCACAAGGCAACAGGTTGTTCTACATGGCAATGGCTCCACGCTTTTTCGGTACAATTGCTACCCACATTAATGATCAAAAGTTAAACGGAACAGGTTTTAATCGAATTGTTGTGGAAAAACCTTTTGGTCGAGATCTAGCATCTGCTAAAGAGTTAAATGAACAAATTACTACAAGTTTTGCTGAAGAAGACATTTTTAGAATTGATCATTACCTAGGTAAGGAAATGATTCAAAATATCATGCCTTTGAGATTCACTAACCCATTGTTTAAGAGTGTGTGGGATAAAGAACATATCAAAAATATTCAGGTTACTTTGGCTGAGCGACTTGGAGTTGAGGCTAGAGGTGGGTATTATGAAACTTCTGGAGCATTAAGAGATATGGTTCAAAATCATATTTTCCAAATTATCACTCTTCTGGCGATGCCCGAGCCTAGGGATATTTCAGCTACTAGTGTTCATCAAGCTAAACAAGAATTGCTTGATAGCTTGATTATTCCAGACGAGGAAATGCTCAAACAGCATTTTGTTAGAGGACAATATGCTGGTAGTGATACCACCTTTGCTTACCGTCAAGAACCTAATGTTGCTAGCGATTCTAAAACGGAAACGTATGCGGCAGGTGAAGTTAAATTTACTGCTGGTCCATTAGCAGGAGTACCAATTTATTTCCGAACTGGAAAAGAATTTAAAGAGAAAAAGAGTCGAATTGACATTGTCTTTAAGCACAGTTCAACGCCATATGGTAGTGTCCATTCTAACAATCTTACAATTGAAATCGATCCACGTAACCGTATTTATTTACGGATAAATGGTAAAAACATTTTTGAGTCAGGTATTAGAGAAGAAAAATTGACCTATGCTTTAACTGATGAGGAAATGGCGAAAATTCCAGATGGTTATGAGCGATTATTGCACGACGTTTTTGTTAATGATTCAACTAACTTCACTCATTGGAGTGAATTGGAGCGTTACTGGCAATTTATTGATAAAGTAGAAAATTATTGGGAAAAGGAAAATCAGGACATTTCTGAAATAATTCAATATCCACCATATCGAATGGGGCCTAAAGAAGCTAACCAAATTTTTGAGAGTCCTACTGAACATTGGATTTATGGATAAAGGATTAGAGTTACTACCTAAAAATGACACGCATCGTCGGATAATTCATTTGGATATGGATGCTTTTTATGCTTCTGTTGAGATGAGGGATCATCCAGAGTATCGGCATAAGGCACTTGTAGTTGCACGGGATCCGCGTGAACATCATGGACATGGTGTGATTACAACAGCTAATTATCTCGCTCGAAAATATGGAGTGGGTAGTGCTATGCCTGCTATTAGAGCAGTTAAGCAAGTTCCAGAAGAATTATTGGTTTTTGTTGCACCAAATTTTGACAAGTATCGGCAAGTTTCTGACCAAATTCACGAAATAATGCATGAACTGACAGATCAAATCGAAACTGTTTCCCTTGATGAAGCATATTTGGATGTGACCCAAAATAAATTAGGTAATTATTCTGTAATTTATTTGGCTAACTATATGCAAGAACAAATATATCGTCAATTGCATTTAACTTCGTCTTTTGGCATTAGCTACAATAAATTTTTAGCTAAAATTGGGTCGGATTATGCTAAGCCATTTGGTAAGACTTTGATTTTACCAGATGAAGCCCTTGATTTTTTAGCTAATCAAGATATCAGTAAATATCCTGGGATTGGTAAAAAAACACAGGAAATATTACGCGGGATGAATATAAATACTGGAGCTGATTTACAGGCACAACCTGTCAGCAATCTAGTTAATCAATTTAAGAAGGCTGGCTATTATATGGCCATGCATGCCCATGGGATTGATCTACGACCAGTTGAAAGCCAACGACAACGGAAGTCTATTGGTAAGGAACGAACTTTTGATCCGGCAATTTACCACCAACAGGAAGCAATGGGAATTTTGCGCCATTTTTGTATTGAAGTTGCTAAAGAATTAAAGAAGCGAAATCTCAAAACAACATGTGTAGTATTGAAAATTCGCGATCTTGATTTTCAAACGTTTACTCGTAGGAAACTTTTAAAAGTTGCAACTCAAGATGAGATTGAATTGTATCAAGCAGTTTTGCCACTATTTCATGAAGTAGAATCATTATTGCTTAATGGGGTAAGGTTGCTCGGTGTCTCAGTAACTAATTTGGCTAATCAAATTTATGTTGAGACTGATTTATTTATTACCGATGATTATTAATAATTGTGATTTTTTCTGTTAAACTAAAGGATAAACAAAAAGCAGATTGGAGCTAAAAGATGAAAAACAGTACTTTTGAAGAAATTTATGAAAAGATCAAGGCATATCCAACCATCATTTTGCATCGTCATACAAGTCCAGATCCTGATGCAATTGGTTCACAAGCTGGTTTAGCAAGAAGCTTGCGTTTGCAATTCCCAGACAAGCGAATTTTATGTGCTGGTGAAAATGACGAAGGAGATCTTGCTTGGATCAATACTATGGATGAAGTCAAGCCTGAGGATTATCAAGGCGCTTTGGTAATTACAACTGATACTGCTAATACTCCTAGAATTTCAAACAAAAACTATAATAAGGGTGACTTTTTGATTAAGATAGATCATCACCCAGATGTTGATCCATATGCAGATATGAGCTATGTCGATCCTGATGCTCCAGCTGCTTCTGAAATTGTAGCTGATTTCATCATGCAAATGAACATGCCATTGACTAAAGAAGTTGCTGCTGCTTTGTATGCTGGGATTGTAGGGGACAGTGGTCGTTTTATGTATCCTGAAACCTCAGTTCATACCTTCGAAGTTGCTGCTAAGCTTGCTAATACTGGTATCGATCTTACGCAAATTGCACGTAATATTAGCGATGTAACATTCGCTCAAGCTAAGTTACAAGCTGCAGTTTTAGACTATATGACGGTTGATCCATGTGGTGCAGCTTATGCAGTTTTGATGCAAGCAGATCTAAAGAAGTTGGGTATTAGCGATGATCAAGCTTCAGTGACAGTTTCTACGCCAGGTAGAATCAAAGACATTAAAGCTTGGAATGTTTTTGTTGAAAAACCAGATGGAACTTATCGTGTACATTACCGATCAAAGGGTCCAGTTATTAACCATTTAGCTGAAAAGCATAATGGTGGTGGACATGCACTAGCTTCTGGCGCTAACGCAAAAGATCTTGAAGAAGTTAAGCAAATTTTTGCTGAAGTTGTAGAAGTAACAAAGAAATTTAATGAAGAACATGAATAATATTTTTGAAGATTCACGAATTAGACCTGAACTTCAAACAGGATTAAAGGCAATCAATTTCGTTAATCCAACCGAAGTTCAGAAAAAAGTTATTCCGGCTTTGCTTTCAGAAGAAAATGTAGTGGTACAAGCTGCGACTGGTTCAGGGAAAACCCATGCATATTTGATTCCGATTTTTAATCAAATAGATGTTACTGCTGATTATGTTCAGGCTGTAATTACAGCTCCCAGTCGTGAATTGGCTGATCAATTATATCAAGTAGCAAAGACACTTAGAAAAGCTTCAGGATTACCACTTACAATAGCTCACTTAGCGGGTGGGACTGATCGTGAGCGTCAGATTAGTCGGTTACAGGCTAAGCGTCCACAGCTGATCATTGCTACTCCCGGAAGATTGCTTGATTTTGTAGAGAAAAAAATTTTTCCAATTGATCAAGTTAAGACTTTTGTAATTGATGAGGCTGACATGACCTTGGATATGGGGTTCTTGGCTGATATTGACAAGGTCGCAAGTCGTTTGCCTAAACAAGTTCTCTTTGCTGCCTTTTCAGCTACAATTCCAGTTAAGTTAGCTAACTTTTTACGTAAATATATGGCACACCCAGAAGAAATCATTATTGATAATCCAGCGGTCATTAGTCCGACTATTAAAAATGATTTACTCGATGTTGGCTCTAAAAGTAAGAAACAAGTTTTATATCAATTGTTAACTTTAGGTCAACCATATTTGGCCTTGGTATTTGCTAATACAAAACAAAAAGTTGATGAAATTACTAGTTTTTTGCAAGCTCAAAATTTAAAAGTTGCTAAGATCCATGGTGGAATTACTGAGCGTGAACGTAAACGGACATTGCGCCAAGTTGAACAAGGTCAATTTCAGTATGTGGTAGCTAGTGATTTGGCTGCAAGAGGGTTAGATATTGATGGCGTAAGTTTAGTTATTAACTATGAAATCCCACGAGATTTAGAATTTGTAATTCATCGTATTGGACGTACTGGTAGAAATGGCCTTCCTGGACACGCTATTACGTTGATGCGTGAAGAAGAAATGCCTTCTATTGAACAACTCGAGAATTTAGGTATTAAGTTCGATTTTGTTGAATTGAAGAATGGCCAACTACAGGCACGTAAACACCATCATTATCGTGAAAACCGCCAAGCTAAACAAGGAAAATTGGATACTCGCTTAGTCGGTTACG
Organism: Lactobacillus gigeriorum DSM 23908 = CRBIP 24.85; assembly: GCF_000296855.1. Classification (GTDB taxonomy): domain Bacteria; phylum Bacillota; class Bacilli; order Lactobacillales; family Lactobacillaceae; genus Lactobacillus; species Lactobacillus gigeriorum. The sequence goes on from NZ_CAKC01000095.1 coordinate 55,199, forward strand.
TAAGAAAAGAAAAACGCAAGCGTAAGCCAGGCTATAAGAAAAAGATTCAACGTGCTATTCAAGAAGATAATCGTAAAAAACGTAAACTTGAACAACGTCACGAGATTCGAAAAGCTAAACGATTACGTAAGCGTAAACGCGAGCAAGGTCGTTGACAAACGCCCAACATGTAGTAAAATAATTGTCAGCTTGAGATATGTTTTTTATCACTAAATTTCAAAGAGAGAGTCGAAGGGTGAGAAAGACTTAATTTAGGTTAAAAAATGCTCCTTAAGTTCATAAATTAAGAAAATAAAGAGGTAACAAACACTGTTGCAATCAAGGTGGTACCGCGTGAATAGCGTCCTTGAAAAAGCAACGGTGTTTTTATTGTTTTAGGGAGATAAAAATGAAACAGTTATCTAGTTCAGAATTTCGGCAAATGTTCTTGGACTTCTTTAAAGAACATGGCCACATGATTATGCCATCAGCATCATTAGTACCAAAAGACGATCCAACTCTTTTATGGATTAACTCTGGTGTTGCTACGATGAAGAAGTATTTTGATGGGTCAGTTGTTCCTAAGAACCGTCGGATTACTAGCTCACAAAAGTCAATCAGAACCAACGATATTGAAAATGTTGGTAAGACTGCTCGTCACCAAACCTTCTTTGAAATGCTCGGTAACTTCTCTGTAGGTGATTACTTTAGAGAAGATGCCATTCCTTGGGCTTGGGAATTTTTAACTAGTCCTAAATGGCTTGGCCTTGACAAAGAAAAGTTATATTGTACTGTTTACCCTAAAGATACTGATTCATTCAGAATCTGGCAAGAAGCAGGGATGCCAGCTGATCATATTGTTAAATTAGAAGATAATTTCTGGGACATTGGTGAAGGCCCATGTGGTCCTGATACGGAAATCTTCTATGATCGTGGTCAAGAAAATAATGATGTCGCTGAAGATGATCCTGAAAATTATCCTGGTGGTGAAAATGCTCGTTACCTTGAAATTTGGAACATCGTATTCTCACAATACAATCACTTGCCAGATGGTACATATGTTGATCAACCTCATAAGAATATCGATACTGGTATGGGTCTTGAACGGGTATTATCAATTTTACAAGATGCACCAACCAACTTTGAAACCGACTTGTTTATGCCAATTATTCGTGCAACTGAAGAAATGAGTGCTGGCAAGAAGTATGGTGAAAATGCTGCTGATACAGTTTCATTTAAGATTATTGCTGATCACGTACGTGCAGTCAGCTTTGCAATTGGTGATGGTGCTTTGCCATCAAACTCAGGTCGTGGTTATGTTTTAAGAAGATTGATTCGTCGTGCTGATTTAAACGGTCAACGTTTAGGTATCAAGGGTGCATTCTTGTACAAGTTGGTTAAAGTGGTTGGCGAAATTATGAAGAGCCACTATCCAGAAGTTTTGAATCAAGAAAAATTCATTGCCAAAGTAATTAAAAACGAAGAAGATCGTTTCCAAGCAACTCTTGATAGTGGTTTGACTTTATTGGACGACTTGATTGAAAAGGCTAAAGACTCAGATAGCAAGACAATTTCAGGAAAAGATGCATTCAAGTTATTTGATACTTATGGATTCCCATATGAATTAACTTTTGAATCAGCTCAAGATGAAGGCTTGAAAGTTGACAAAGCTGGTTTTGACAAAGAGATGGAAGCTCAAAAGGAACGTGCTCGTAAGGCCCGTGGTAACCTTCAATCAATGGGTTCACAAGACGAGACTTTAATGAACATCAAGGATTCTTCAGAATTTGAGTATGGTGTATATGAAGAAAAGCATGCTAAATTAATCGATATCGTAGTTAATGACGAATTAGTTGATCATGCTGACGGCGAAGAAGCTATTTTGGTCTTCGATAAGACTCCATTTTATGCAGAACGTGGTGGACAAGTAGCTGATCATGGTAACATTTACAATCAAGATGGTGAATTAGTTGCTACTGTAAATGATGTTCAACATGCGCCAAATGATCAAAACTTACACTATGTAGAATTGGTTTTACCTATGGAAAAGGGCCAAGAGTATGTATTGAAGATTGATCGTGAACGTCGTGAAGGACTTCGTCACTCACACTCAGCTACTCACTTGTTGCATTCTGCACTGCGTGAAGTTTTAGGTGAACACACACATCAAGCTGGTTCTTTGGTTGATCCTGATTACTTAAGATTTGACTTTACCGCTATTGATCCGATGACACCGGCTGAAATTAAATCGGTTGAACAATTGGTTAACCAAAAGATTTGGGAAGCAATTCAAGTTAAGACAACCATCACTGATCCAGATACTGGGCTTAAGATGGGTGCGCTTGCTTTATTTGATGGTAAATATGGTGAGAAAGTTCGTGTTGTTCAAATGAGCGACTTCTCAACGGAATTCTGTGGCGGTACTCACTGTGACAACACTAACCAAATTGGTATTTTCAAGATTATTTCTGAATCAGCCATTGGAGCAGGGATGCGTCGTATCGAAGCCGTAACCTCAAAGCGCGCTTATGAATATCTTGCAGAACGTTCAGCTTTAGTAGATCAAGTTCAAACTGAAGTAAAGGCTACTAAAGCAACTGATATCGTTGAAAAGATTACTACTCTTGAACAAAACTTGCATGATACACAAAAGCAAGTTGAAGAATTGAATCTTAAGATTAACCAAGCTAAATCAAAAGAATTATTCAATAACATTCAAGAAGTTGCTGATTTAACAGTTATTGCAACTAAAGCAAACGTAAATGGTATGAAAGATTTACGTGAATTAGCAGATAACTGGAAGAGTTCTAACAAGTCTGATGTATTGGTATTGGCTGCTGAAAATGATGGCAAAGCTAATATGATCATTAGCTTAGGCGATAAAGCTCTTAATAAGGGACTTAAAGCTGGAGACTTGATTAAACTTGCTGCTCCAATCTTTGGTGGTGGCGGTGGTGGCCGTCCAAACATGGCTCAAGCTGGCGGTAAGAATCCTGCTGGTTTGGAAGATGCCATTAAAGCAGTTGTTGATGAAATTTCTAAGCATTAATTAATTGAGTTTGAACGCCTTTTCAAGTAAAATTGTGACAGGAGGAAAAATTATGAGTTCGTTAGATAAAACGATGCATTTTGACTTTAATCAAAATAAAGGCAAAAATGTTTATGATACCTTACAAGATGTATACAATGCGCTTGAAGAAAAGGGCTACAATCCAACTAATCAAATCGTAGGTTATTTGCTTTCCGGAGACCCTGCATATATTCCACGACACAATGATGCTCGTAATTTAATACTTAAGCATGAACGTGATGAGATTATTGAAGAACTTGTAAAAAGTTATCTCGGCAAAAATAAATAATGCGTTTGATAGGTTTAGATGTTGGTAGCAAAACAATAGGTGTTGCCATTAGCGATGAATTAGGGATTAGTGCGCAAAAATTAGAGACTATTGCTATTGATGAAACTCGCCATAATTTTGGGATGCGCTCACTGAAAAAAATTGTAAGAGAATATAATCCAGAAGCTTTTGTTTTGGGATTGCCCAAAAATATGGATGGTAGTTCGGGAGTAGCTGTTGAGCGTAGTAAGGCGATGGGAGAGCGCCTAAAAGCTAAATTTGGCTTACCCATTTACTATTGTGATGAACGCTTAACTACCATTGAATCAAAACGAGTTTTGGTAGAAGAAGCTGGAGTTCACGATCGTAAAAAGCGCAAAGAAGTAATCGATCAAATGGCTGCTGTACTAATTTTACAGACCTATTTGGATTTGAACCGAAAGGATTAATATGATAGAGCAAGTTTATAATGACAATGTAGATAATCAAATTACATTAGTCGATGAAGATGGTAATGAAGAATTGTACGAAATTTTATTTACCTTCCACTCAGATGATTATGATAAGTCATATGTTTTGCTTTATCCTGCTGCTGTAGGTGAAGATGAAGAAATTGAAGTTCAAGCTTTCAGTTACGATGCAGATGATGCAGGTGAAGTTATTAGCAGTGATTTGCATGATATTACTACTGACGAAGAGTGGGAAATGGTTGATGGGGTTTTGAGAACCTTCTTAGACGACGACCGCTTGAGTGGTGAATAAAATTTAATAGTACAAAGAAAAGCAGAGATAGTACAAGGAGATTGCATCTGATGGCGATTGGTTGTTGCTATGATCTGCTTTTTCTATTTGTAAACTTGGCGATAAGGAAGATGACATGAATAGCAAAATTTTAAAAATTCTTGAATTTGAACGAATTACCGCTCGCTTAGCTAATTTAACAATTACTAACCCAGCCAAGGAAATGGCTAATAATTTGCGTCCGAGTGACAACTACCAGGAAATTGCAAAAAATTTGCGACAAACTTTGGCTCTTGCTGATATCTTAAGAATTAAGGGGCAATTGCCACTGACAGATTTTAATTCTGTAGCAACAAGCATGAAACGGTTGAAAGTTAAAGCAAATTTGAATGCTCAGGAACTAGGCAATATCCTATTGGTTTTAACCTTGGCAAAAGAAATCAATGCTTTTGTTGAGGGCTTAGATGAAAAAATTAAACTAGATGCAATTTTAGAATTACTTGATGAACTTGATGTTCCGGAAGAGTTTTATCGGGTTTTAAAGAATGCTTTAGATATTGATGGCACAATATTAGATAGCGCCTCAAGTGAATTGGCTAGATTACGGCATGATTTACGTAGTAACGAGACTGAAATTAAAACCAGAATGGACGGCTATGTAAAAGGACGTAGTAATAAATATTTATCTGAAGCAATTGTTACTATAAGAGATGGACGTTACGTTATTCCCGTTAAGCAAGAATATCGGGCAAAATTTGGTGGAATAGTTCATGATCAAAGTGCTAGTGGTCAAACCTTGTTCATTGAGCCAGAGGGCGTACTTAATTTAAATAGTCGACAACAAAATTTGCTTGCTCAAGAAAGACAAGAAATTCAAAGGATTTTACGAGAACTATCTAATTTGGCTCGTGAGGAAATTCCAACTATTTCAACAATTTCTGAAGTATTGGCAGAGTTAGACTTTATTCAAGCTAAAGCGAAATTAGCCACCGAATTGAAAGCGACAGAACCCAAATTGACTCAAGATCAATCATTGAAATTATTAAAAGCGCGTCATCCATTGATTGATCTGACTAGAGTGGTTCCTAACGACATATATTTAGGGGCTGAGTTTGATACCATGTTGATCACAGGTCCTAATACGGGTGGTAAGACCATCACGCTTAAAACTGCAGGATTATTACAATTGATGGCACAATCCGGATTATTCATTCCTGCTGAAGAGGGAAGTCAAGTGGGAGTTTTCAAGGAGATTTTTGCTGATATAGGTGATGAACAGTCAATTGAACAATCTTTGAGTACTTTTTCTTCTCATATCAATGATATTGTTGATATTATGAAAAACTCTCATCAAGATACGCTAGTATTGATTGATGAAATTGGGGCAGGAACTGATCCTGAAGAGGGTGCCAGTTTAGCAATTAGTATATTAGACTTTTTGCGTCAACGTAAGGCTAAGATAATGGTGACAACCCACTACCCAGAATTGAAGTTGTATGGTTACAATCGTGAAAGAACTACCAATGCTTCTATGGAATTCGATATTAAAACATTGTCGCCAACTTACCGGTTGCAGATTGGTATTCCGGGACATAGTAATGCTTTCGCAATTGCTCGTCGCTTGGGGATGAGAGAAGACGTCGTAAAAAATGCCGAAGGTTTGATGAAAGATGTTGATTCAGACATCAATCAAATGATTGCAACACTGAATGATCAAACTAAAAAAGCCACTGAAGCTCGAATTCAATTACAAACTAGTCTGGCTAGAAGTCGTAATTTAGAGAAAAAATTACAAGATGCACTCGATATTTATAATCAACGTGTACAAAAACAATTAGAATTTGCCCAAGAAAGAGCTAATGAAGTTGTTGCCAAAAAACGGAAGAAAGCGGAAGAAATTATTAAAGAGCTTGAAGAACAGCGAAAGAATGGCGCTTTAATTAAACAAAATAAGCTGATTGATGCAAAGGGCGAATTTAATAAGCTTGAACAGCAAGCTACTAATTTGGCTAATAATAGAGTTCTACAACGTGAAAAACGGCGTCATCATGTAAATGTTGGTGATCAGGTCAAAGTTCTTTCATATGGCCAGACAGGAGTAATTACTAAGAAATTAACTGATCATGATTATGAAGTTCAGATTGGTATAATTAAAGTCAAGGTGACTGATCGTGATATTGAACGAATTGAAACTGCTAAAACCGGTAAGCAAGTTGCTAAGAAGGTTCGCGCAACCAGTTCCCTAAGAAGAAGCAATGCTCATAGTGAATTAGATTTGCGTGGGGAACGCTACGATGATGCGATGACTGATCTTGACCGCTATATCGATTCAGTGCTGCTAGCTGGATTAGATACTGTAACAATTATCCATGGTATAGGAACTGGTGCGATTCGCAAAGGTGTTTGGAATTATTTGCGAAGTAGCCACCATGTTAAGAGCTTTAATTATGCACCAGCAAATGAAGGTGGAAATGGTGCAACGATTGTGCGTTTGAAATAGTGAGCATCTAACTTGTAAAAAGTAAGCATCTTTGATATATTATTCGTAAATAATGGAACTGATAAAGGAGAATGAATATGGTAGACGCAATTACTGATCAAAACTTTGAAGAAGAAACTAGCAATGGTGTAGTTTTAACTGATTTTTGGGCAACTTGGTGTGGTCCTTGCAAAATGCAATCACCTGTAATCGATCAATTAGCAGAAGAACGACAAGATGTTAAGTTCACTAAGATGGATGTAGATCAAAACCAAGAGACCCCAAAGGAACTGGGCATTATGGCTATTCCAACACTTATTATCAAAAAAGATGGTAAGATTGTTGATCGTTTGACTGGCTACACTCCAAAAGCTAAGCTAAGTCAAATTTTAGACCAATACACTGACTAAAAATCAATTTAAAGTTGGATAGAATTTATACATTCAAAAGAGCGCTGAACATTAATTCAATGTCATTAAGTTAAGACATTGACATAATTGATCTTAGCTTTTCAAGGCATTTATCGAATCTTTTTTATTCGGTAAATGTCTTTTTTGCTAGCACAAATAAGCTGTCTAACGATAGCGCATTTAATTATCTTAAGCAGCCAAGCGATATGGAAAAGAAACTACTAATTTCGCTTTTAAATTTCGTTGATCTTTTCTGCCTAATCTAATCGGAGTTAGATAGGCAATCATATTTAACAACAAGTGAGTGAAATTTAGATCTGAAAAATCGTTTGAGCTAAAGTATTGTCGCCAGATACAACATGCCGTTTTAAAGTCGATTTGGCATTTATATTTTCTTTCAGTATTTTGCCTTGGTACGAATAACGTACTGATAGCGTCTAAGATGATTGCAGTTTTCAATCGAATTAAAGCTGTAACATTGTAATAGCAGCTTCACGTTCATTCATTTTTTGTCGCGACTAAAAAAACATGTCTAAATACAACTTGTTCAGAACATCATATAAGGTATTTACATGAATCTGACCATATTTGCCTTGCATGCCGTTTTCTGATTGAGGATTAAAGGGCTGATTAAAATCAGAGCCGTCTATTGCCACGACTCGATACTGCCTGTCCAAAAGCTGAGGCACTCATTCTAAAATTAATATCCGGAAAAGCTTTAAATAATTCAGTATTTAAGCTGCCGGCTCCTATGTTAAGAATCAACTTAATCAAGTCGATGGCGTTAAGCTTGCGGCAGCGAGTAAAAGCCTGATCTGGAAAAGTGAATTTATGGATGTTAGCAGCGATTCGGTTGATAATCTGATCCATCAGTTTTAAAATGTTTAAGTGAGGGGATTTCATGAGAGCCACAACCTTTCTATGAAAGACCTGCTAAGATACACAAAGGTGAGCAGATGGTCTATCTATATCTGCCACCTTTTATTTTTATTGTAGAAAGAAAAAGAACCGAATCCAAATGATTCGGTTCCAAAAGCGTTGAATTTGTCATAATGACATTGAGTATTAATTCAGCGCTCTTTTTGCTTAGTAAATGGGATAATAGGTGGCATCAAGCTTCTTGCAGAGAATCGTTTTTCGCTTCTGCGATGAATTGCTTTAACTCACCATCAGAGAAGTATTCGCCGTATTGCTTTTTAGCTGCATTAAAGATAATCCTATCATCTGTAGATATTTCCATCATTGCGATAATCAACCTCTTGATACCTGCACGACGTTCAGCTTCTTTACCGATTTTTTCGCCAATCTCTTTGCCTCTCTTTTCTCCGACCTTCTCGCCATCTTCCCGACCACTAATTCTGGCATCCATGATCTTCATTTCGTAGTCCATGATATCTGATCTCCTGTCTTGATTAAGTTCCTTGATTCGTTTCTGAACCCAAATGAAGTGTTCATTTAGACTGACTTCTTCATTATTCATCAACTTCGCTAGTTCTTTAAGTTCTTCACTTTCACCAGTAAAGTCGCCTTTTGAGTTAATGATAACCTTAGTAGCCCCGCCATTCAACTCTAACGCATGGTCTTTCGTATCAATCGTTTTGAAGAAATGAACTGCGCGATTATCAACTCTTGAAAAAGCTTCAGACGGATCAAACGAACACAAGAGGATAATGAAAGTATCAGGCAGTTCAGAGTAATCGTGACCTGGCTTTAACACCTTGGCACCATCGATCGTTGATTGGTAATATCTCAAACGATGACCAAGATACTTGCTTGGTGAAGTCTGCATCTCAATATCAAAGATGCGACCATCTTTATCGACTACTTTGATATCAAGTCTGATATCCTTAGACTACCGCTGATCATTGCCTAGCGCATCTTGCTTGTTAAACTCAACGATCTCCTTGATTTCCAAAAAGGGCAGAATGATCTTAAGAACATACAAGCAAAACTCTTCGTTTTCCATGACCCAACCAAAGATCTTATCTTCGGTAAAGCCGAATTCCTTTGGGACTTCATAATCCATGAAGTTGCCTCCTCGTAATTATAGATTTGAGAGCAAAAATAACCCCCTAATATATAAATACGCAAAAAACCGAAAAATTTATTTATTATTTTTAGAAAATTGAAGAAAAATAATTATTTTTTGTTATAGTAGAGATAAGCGTGAATGAAAGTAATGAAAAACGGTGATGTCGGTTTTTCAAAGGGTTGATATTTCAAGGATCTTTTAGTGTTCCCCACGAGTGTGGGGGTGATCCTGGATATAAAGTTACCTATGATCAATTGTTGGAGTGTTCCCCACGAATGTGGGGGGTGATTCTTTAAGGATTTATGCAGTTTAAGGACTGTGTTAGTGTTCCCCACGTAGGTGGGGTGACAAGACTTAAAATGAATAATTTCCCCGAAAAGCGGACTAACGGTTAATGAGCAATGTCATTAAGTTAAGCACTTGACGAATTATTCAACTCAAGAATCGAATCATTTTGATTCGGTTCTTTTTCAATTTAA
>NZ_CAKC01000094.1 GCF_000296855.1 Lactobacillus gigeriorum DSM 23908 = CRBIP 24.85
GGGATTGTATCAATGTAGGGTTTTTTTATTTTTCTCTTTTCACCAAATGTAAAAGGACTGATAATCATATCACCTTGATAACGATTATCAGTCTTTTTGTATTTATTTTGCACTAAAACGTAAATAATTATGGGGCCTATATTTTTTACTTAACTGAAACTTGAAAGTTAAGATTAGCGCTCCTTCCCCGTGCCTCTTTATCAAAAATAAAAACGCAGGATCTCTCTGCGTTATACTTTAACTGTCAACCTGAAAAGTAAAGGAGATCCTACGCAATGAACAGTATAGAACAAATCGACACAGAAAACGATATTTCTTCATTTATTAATCTAATTGGTCTAGCTAAGTTAACTAAACAAGTCAACTTTAAGCGTAAATCTACTATTTCATTAACCATGATTATCTCTTGGCTGATGTCTGTATATTTTGCTCGGCTTTCTTTATTCAGAGCTAAAGATGACAAACGTTTTTCCGTTAGAACTGCTCGCAATGTACTTAACGATGGCAGAATCAACTGGCAAAAACTATTATGCTTGATTGCAGCCCGGCTCATTGGCTGCTTAAAACCATTTATCGATAAAAGACGCCGACTTGCTCTTATCGTTTACGATACTCTGATGGCTCGGTCTTTTTCTAAAAAGACAGAATTGCTAGCTAAAGTCTATGACCATGACAAGCATGAGTATTTGAACGGATATCGCGGTTTAACTTTAGGCTGGAGTGACGGCAATACCTTCTTGCCAGTTAACTTTGCCTTGATGTCAACCAAAACCAAGAAAAATATGATTGGAGCTGCTCCCATTACTACTGATGAACGTTCAATTTCTGGCAAAAGGAGAAATCAAGCTCAGAGAAAGATGAACGACGTAACTGTAGAGTTGATTAGACAAGCCTTACGATTAGGGGTAGAAGCTAAATACGTCTTATTCGATTCTTGGTTTTCTTCTCCAAGATTGTTTTGGATTCTAAAGAAACTCGGTTTAGATGGACTTGGCATGATTAAGAAGGGTTCAAAGATTTATTACATTTATCGCCATCGCCGCTATAGCGTTAAAGACTTGTATGATCGTTTGGCTGCTTCAAACATCTGTAAAAAGAAACATTATCTTTATTCAAGCATAGTTGAGGCTCAATATCATGGACATAGCTTTTTATTAAAGCTGGTCTTTGTCTCCAACCGTGGAAACAAGAACAAGTATTTGGTTTTAGCTACTACTCAGACAAAGCTTAGCCCTGAAGAAATCATCCAGCTTTATGGTCGTAGATAGCAAATTGAAACATATTTTAAGACGTCTAAGCAATATCTTGCTCTAGATAAATCCCAAGTTCAAAGCTATGACGGCCAATGTGGCTATATCACGGTTACAGCAATAACTTATGATCTATTGGCCTGACAGGAAAGACAAAATACAGATGATAAGACAATCGGAGATTTATTCTATCTAATGAACGAATCCTTACCTGATATTAGATTCGTAGATGCATTGGTCTACTTAATTTCAGAATTAAAAGAGCTTAAGCAGACAAGTTTTGAAAAGATAGATGAAGTAATTAGTGACTTTATTAACCAACTGCCGCGATTCATTCAAATTGCACTGAAACAGATCATATAAAAACTAATAAAGCCCAGAAAAGCTCAACAGCGACAAGACTCGGGCTTGATTTTGGTGCTTTCAAGTTTCAGTTACTTAATCAAACATTTTTTATAAATTGATTTCATCTATGTCAGATATTAACATTCCGTTTCCGTAATCATCACTACCGCTATTATTATAAATAAATATATCTTGCTCGATTCCTACCCCATCTGGATCAAATTCATCATCTACATCAACAATATATAGCCTTTTAGTTGAACCATCCTTTTGTTTTACATACGCCCATTTACCTACAAATATTTCCCAAATACTATATAAAGTGGTTTTGTTTGTTATTTTCATGTTTTTGGATTCTCTTTTCATATAGACTTTCAACTTTATTTTACTAAGTTTTTTCATAATAAGATTTCAAAAATTCAATTAAAGAGCCTATCACTCTTGACTTTACGTAGAAAAAAGGCAGGGTTTAACCTGTCTTGTCTGTTATAATATTAAGCGGTGACTAGTACCTCCCTTGAAAGAAGGTGAAAGTGTTATGCGTGATTTTTTTTACTTTGATCGTTGCACCACTCATTGTGGAACTAGTCATTAGACTGTTCGATTACTGGTGGAATAATCGTCACAACGGTCGTAACTAGTCGCCGTTTCACCTGCACACTTGGATGTTGCACCAAGTGAAAAATAAAAGCATTATCCCGATACGACAATGCTTTTTTGCGTTATACGCTTTGATTTTTTTACTTTTGTTGCTATAGCTAGCATAGCATATTAAGCACAAAAGTAAAGAAAAAAGCTAATGTGGGTAGTTATATTATCACCAGAATTAATCGGATCTATTGTGGTAATTTTCATTTATAATACGTGTTCGCAAGGAAAAACAAATTTGATGTGACCACTAATTCTTTTAGGCTTAAAATGTTCGTTATAGATGGTTCCTGAATTAAACAGGGTAAACCTTATGCCAATGTTCAAAATAAATTTCAATTGGAGGATATAAAAAATGAAAATCAGAGCTTATAAACTTAGCATTATTTTTGCAACTCTATTATATTGTGTTGCCTTAACACCTGATACTGTTAAGGCAGCAGACCATTCAATAAACTCGACATATTGGGATAAAACTAGAAAAGTTATTGTTGAAAAAAACACAGTATTCAGAAAATATGACAAATTACGCTATAGATTTACAAAAGGGATCAAAAAATTCCATGTTAATGATATTATAAAGCTTAGACGAGCTGGAGAATTTCAAGGTTGGGTTCTTGCTGGAACTAAATCTGGTAGTCGCTATTGGTGGATTTCTACAAAATCCAACAGTAAATGGATGTCTGAATATTTTAAACAACACAAGGAAAATTGGACCGGTAATACATACACAGATTTTTATGGTAATAAGTTTACTGTGAAGAAATTAGAAAGAATATCCGTTTTTAACTATGATAATACTACAAACCAGCCTGATGAAATAGATTTGGTTTTAACAGCCAAGTTAAGTAGTGCTTATAAGAAAATAAAGCCTTCAAGTTGGTTAGAATCAAGTCTATATATCTATCCATTTGGCACTAATTCAGATCATACATTAATAAATGGAACTGAGGATACTATCTTGAAAGACGACGATCAATTTGCTGATCTCCTCTCAGAACGTGATGATACACTACCTAAGGATTATTACACTACATTTAAGATAGTTCTCACTGGTGATGATGTTGATCTTAATGCTTCGAGCTATATTTTTGATGATGGCGAAGGTCATAATATCGAAATTCCTGTAACAAATGCTAAAGCTAATATTGATGTCGAAGACTGACAGTTGACCATATTGTTGAAACTTTCAATGAATTTATTGTTTATTATAGATATACTTTTATTGATCAAAAATCCAATTAAAATTCTTATCATACATAACTTAACGAAAAAAGTGCTAGAAATCATCGTTTTCAGTAACGCATTTCTAACACTTTTTAATTTTAAAATTTTTTCTAGACTCTAGTTTTTAGCTTACTTTTTCTAGTCGTTACACCTTCTTAGTGTTTCCACTAAGCTTGGCTCGGGATTAGCATATTATTTAAATAAATTATTGAAGAAAGAAAATACTCCATAGAAGAACATGATAATTAAGAAAATGGCTAGATAGAAAATATCAAGTATTAAATCATTGAGCCACTTTATGTGTAGCAAAATAAAATCGATGAATATAAAGTACAATGCAGCCACAATAAGATAAGCGATTATGTTTACTATCCAACCTTTTAAACCAAGCTCTACATCATATCATCCAATTTTGTGTCCTCTTTTTTAAGCCTTGATGTAATGAATTTTACTCCAAAGCTTTCCCGACTTTTTTCTTTTACGCTTCTTCTTTTTTGGTTTGACCAGATTATTCTCGATTTGTAATTTATCATTTTCTTGAGCTGCATACCATTCTCCCGAACCAACTCCATCAAATTCATCATATAAATGAGTACTATAGTCTATCATCTGATCACCTTACAGCTTCTTTTTTTAAATAGTATTATTTGAAAAACCACATCCTAAGTAACATATTTTTAAATCAATCACCGTAAAGCTTTCTTTCTAAAGCTTCAGTAAGTAAAGCGGAAAAATCGATTCCTTGTTCTACTCCCAAATCATTCAATCGTTTCGGAATAGTAAGAGTTTTTTTAACAACCTGATCATCCCAAATTCGCTTGTACCTTGAGATATTCACTGTTACCAAAGTTACAGTTTCATTTTCTTTTGCCTTGGGCATCTTCGTATTTGAAGGTGGTAATTCCCTCACCAATGACTGCGATGCAATTAAATCTTCTCCCATTAAAATTGCCTCGATAAATGTTCTACCTTGAGTATAGGAATCAAGATCAGGGACATAAACAAGATATGGAATTTTTTCTTCATCATCTTTCGTAATTATAATAGGAAAAACTACAATTTTATCTTCTTTCATTTTCAAGCTCGTGGTTCATTGAATCAACCGCTTTTCCTCCATATATAAATTATACTACCGCCTTTATTCTTCCATTAAAAAAACGATCAACTCTCGTTAATCGCTCTATCCTGTCTTTAACAATTAAATTGTTGGCATTAAATATATCCATACCCAATAAAGCGACATCACTACAATTCCCAAATAGGCAATTGTCGACATAAATTGTTCCGCAAAGCCACCAACTTTATAATGGAATAAAGGTTTACCGCTTCTTTTTATAAATGGTGCTAGCCAATCTACTCCCTGATTGCTAAAACTGTCCTCAAGCAAATGTAAAAAATATCCCAGGACTAATCCTAGCCAAATACATGACCAATAATTATTGACCATATTTGGCTCAATTCTAATCGTGGATACATGGTTCATCAGCCAATACATCCCCCACGAAAACAGTATCCATCCCAAGAGCGAATGAGTAATACCACGATGACGAAAAATCAGACTAAAATTGATTATAGATTTTCTACTTGCTTTACTATTATATTGATCTAAATCTGGTAAAGAAGAACCAATTCCCGTTGCTAATAAAATCACTAAATTTGGAAGTGGATTTTTTAAAACTAAATTCGTTGCCAATAAACCCATCTCAACAATCGCAATACTACATATTCGATGTGATCTTGCTAACATGAATTGTCCTCCTTTCACAGATTTTATATATCAAATTGTATTATACAATTATCCAGATAAAAGTACATCCTTATTGCACAATATTCTTATTATAATAATGACGTTTCTTTTTATTGGGGAAGGGTTACAATTAAATTGAAAACGTTTTTTATGAAAGGATCTTATTAACTATGTGTACTTCGATTATCTTCAGTCCTAAAAATCACTACTTTGGACGAAATCTTGATTTAGATATTTCTTATGGTCAAAAAGTTGTCATTACTCCTCGCAACTATCAATTTGATTTTCGCAAAGAAAATTCTATATCTCATCACTTCGCTATCATCGGAATTGCCCTTGTAGCCAACGATTATCCCCTTTATTTTGATGCTGCTAATGAAGCCGGTCTTGGAATGGCAGGACTAAATTATCCCGGCAACGCTTACTATCAGGAGACTCTTTCATTAACCAAAGCAAACATCAGTCCCTTTGAATTCATTCCTTGGGTACTAAGTCAATGCTCAAACTTAACAGAAGCAGAAGCACTAATTGTCAAAACCAATTTAGTAGCAATCAACTTTAGTGAAAAAATGCCACTCGCATCCCTTCACTGGCTTTTAGCCGACAAAACCGGTCAAGCTTTAGTTGTAGAAGCTGATCGTGATGGGCTTCACCTTTATCATAATGAAGTTGGCGTTCTTACCAATAATCCGCAATTTCCTAAGCAACGATTTGCACTAAATATTTATCGTAATCTTAGTGTTCAACCAACCGCTAATACTTTTGCTTCGAATATTGACCTTACCCCATATAGCAGTGGCATGGGATCCGTCAACTTACCTGGTGGACTTGATTCGGTTTCTCGTTTTGTCAGAGCAACTTTCAATTTACATCATGCACCTAAGAGCGAAAACAACGCTGAAAATATTAATACCTACTTTCACATTCTGAAATCAGTTGAACAACAAAAAGGGCTTAATAAATTAGATAATGGCCAAGATGAATTCACAATTTATTCTGATTGTTTCGATCTCGATCAAAATTGTTTTTACTACACTACTTACAATAACTCACAGATTTCACAAGTAAGCTTAGCACATGAAGATTTAGAAGATTCAAACTTGATTAGTTATTCCATTAGTGATCAACCTAACTTCAGAGAGGTAAATTAATTCTTAAGTTTCATCGAAGTTGGCTGATTTCTTACTACTTTGTTGGTAAAATATTCGTACTAATAGAAATTTTAAGGAACAGGTTTAAAAATCATATGAGTTTAACCATTTTTGGAATTTCTCTAAGTACTCTGTTGTTTTTGATTTTCAATATCAAAAATTCTCGTCGCTTCAATCTTTTTGATCATTGGCTCCATCGTAAACTAGTTCGCGATCGTGATGGTTTTAGTTGGCAAGTCATTGCTTTTTTAAATGATCCTAAACTAATGGTAGTTTGGGCAGTTTTGCTTGCCAGTACATTGATTGACCAAAATCGAAATCATACTGCGATGTGGGTACTCGGAACACTTGGATTTACGGATTTAATTGGTATCTTTCTAAAAAGGACAATTCGTCGTAAGCGACCAATTATGCATTCAGAATTAGAATCAGGATATAGTTTCCCTAGCGGCCATGTTTTGGGCTCAACTACAATGACTCTTATCCTTTTACATTTATTCGGACCTAAGTATGGCATTGGCTTAAGCGTTTTTTTAATTGCTATCTGGTTGATGGTGGTAATTTCGCGACTTAGTCTTAAGGCTCATTACCCATCAGACGTTGTCGGTGCAACTAGTTTAGCCATTATTTGCTTCTCAATTGCTAGTAATTTCATTTAAAAAAAGACTTCTCAGTCTGAGTCAACCAACTCAAGCTTGAGAAGTCTTATTTTTTATGATTCAAATCCAACCATGATACCACCTTGCTCGGCATAAAAACTGCACAACCCACGAGTTTTACGGATCAAAATCTGAGCAGATGGAAATTCTTCGATCAATAAATCACGAATTCTTTCACTGTCAACTTTATTCTCACAATGGTCAATGATAACTCGTCCACCATGATAACCCTCTAATTTCATTTGCTTTACCAGTTCTTTGACAGCTTTTTTACTGCCTCGAGCTTTGGCAAGTTGTTCCAAAGTTCCTTCCTTACTAGCTTGACCAATGACATTGATATGCAACAGACTAGCTAATTTAACGATTGCAGGAGATACCCGTCCACTTACCGCCAAATTATGCAGCGATTGCAGAATAAACAATAAGTGCGTCTTAGTGCGAATCTGAGCAATCCTTTCTTCCAAATCAACAAAACGAAGCTCTTCTTGTAATAATTCTTCAATTCTTTCAAGAATAATTGAAAGTTCTGGCCCCGCTGAGCGTGAATCGACCACAATAACTTTACTAGTAGGGTTTTGTTCGCAATAAATATCTCTTGCCTGCATCGCAGAAGCATAAGTTCCACTTAAGCCACTAGTCATTGTCACAATAATTGCTTTTTCCGCTCCTTCAAGTGCATCAAGCCAATCTTGTAAACTGGGACAAGCTGTCTTGCCGGCCTCAGTTGTCTGCGACAGTTCCTCAAGGAAACTTGGTAAATCAATCTTGTTATCATCAACAAAGTCTTTTCCAGCCAGATTTATTTTTAGCGGTACAACTTTTAAATTTCGATTTGTTTGTTCAGTTTCATTTGAACTAGAATCGACGATTAATCTGATTTCGTTCATTAATATCTTTCTCTATTTCTATACTTAATTTAGTTTTGTAAATACTATTTCTTGAAATAATACCGCAAAAATTCATTTTAGTAAAATTTAAAATGTAAACCGTTTTCATATGTTTACAGGATCACAAAGTTAAGCTAAAATTTGTGATGTAGATGAGAAGCAAGTTGCTTCCACGACGTGACGTTTACTTTAGATTTCACGTCACTGATTTTTAGGAGGTTTTTTGATGTTAAAATCAGTCATTGAAAATGTTCATGCACTTGAAATTTTTGACTCACGTGGTAACCCAACTGTTGAAGTTTTCGTTACTCTTTCAAACGGTGTAGTTGGTAAAGCTGAAGTTCCATCAGGTGCTTCAACTGGTGAAAACGAAGCTGTTGAATTACGTGATGGTGGTAGCCGTCTTGGTGGTAAGGGCGTTATGAACGCTGTTAACAACGTTAACACTGAAATCGCTAAGGCTTTGAAGGGTATGGATCCTCACAACCAACCATTAGTTGACAAGACTATGATCGAATTAGACGGTACTCCAAACAAGGGTCGTCTTGGTGCTAACGCTATCTTAGGTGTATCTATGGCTACTGCTGCTGCAGCTGCTAAGGATACTCACCAACCTTTGTACCGTTACCTTGGTGGTACTGACCTTGAAATGCCTCAAACTTTCCACAACGTTATCAACGGTGGTGAACACGCTGACAACGGTATCGACATTCAAGAATTCATGATCACTCCAGTTAATAAGACTTCATTCCGTGATGGTTTTGAAAAGATCGTTAACACTTACCACACCTTGAAGAAGGTTTTGGAAGACATGGGTTACGAAACTGGTTTAGGTGACGAAGGTGGTTTCGCTCCTAACATGAAGAACTCTGAAGAAGCTTTGAAGGCTTTGCACGAATCAATCATCAAGGCTGGTTACAAGCCAGGTGAAGATATCGCTATTGCCTGCGACTGTGCTGCTTCATACTTCTACAACAAGGAAGACGGTAAGTACCACCTTGAAGGTAAGGTTCTTACTGGTGACGAATTAAGCGACTACTATGACAAGCTTCTTGACGAATTCCCAGAATTAATTTCTATGGAAGACCCATACGACGAAAACGATGTTGAAGGTATGGTTAAGTTTACTCAAAGTCACAAAGATCGTCTTCAAATCGTTCTTGACGACTTCATTTGTACTAACCCTAAGCTTTTGAACAAGGCTATTCACGAAGGTGCTGGTAACGCTTCATTAATCAAGTTGAACCAAATCGGTACTGTTACTGAAACTCTTGAAACTATTCGTTTGTCACGTAAGAATGGTTACAACACTATGATTTCTCACCGTTCAGGTGAAACTGGTGACACTTTCATTGCTGACCTTGCTGTTGCTGTTAACGGTGGTCAATTGAAGACTGGTGCTCCAGCTCGTTCAGAACGTGTTGAAAAGTATAACCGTTTGCTTGAAATCGAAGAAGAACTTGGTGAAGGCGAACGTTTGGCATTCTTCCCAGACAACGTTGACTTAGACTAATTTGTTTAAGCATTAATCAAAAAACGTCCGAAAATTTCGGACGTTTTTTTACTTAAAATAAATCTATCACTCTCGCAATTAACGGCGAGAGTTTTTCTTTTCTCCAAATTAACTGTAAATGAGTTTGCCAACTTGAATGAGTAATTGGCAAATATTCTTCATTGGCGTATAGCGAAGCAATTGCTTCTGGCACTAAAGCCAGCCCCATTCCCTGTTTAGCCCATAAGATTGCTGTTCGGGAGTCATCACATTTAACTGCATAAAACGGTCTTGATCCCATATGAGCAAAACTAGCATTAAAGATACTCTCAAATCGACGATAAATAATCAATGGTTCATTCGTAAGATCGTTTAAAGTTAATCGTTCTTTTTTCAGAATACTTTGATCGCTAGTAACTGCTACCATTTGTTCAGTAGTTAATTCTTTATAATCAAGTCCAGTGTGATCAAATGGTGTGCGGACAATTCCTAAATCAATTTTTCCACTGCGTATGCCATCGATAATTCCGTATGTATTATCTTCAAAAATATCAAAAGCAATATCCGGATAAAATTGCTTCAACTCTTGAAATCTTGCCGACGGCAATTCCCCAACTGATGAAGAAGCCGAGCCGATTCTAATACTTCCTAACTCTCCTTTTTCAGTTTTGCTTACCTGGTTCTTGGCTTTTTGTGCCAAACTTACAATTTCTTCCGCATATCCCTGTAATTCCTTACCTGCATCCGTTAATTCCACACCATGTGATCCTCTAATGAACAGTTTGGTATCTAATTCTTTTTCTAACTGCTTTAATTGATAGCTTAAAGGGGGCTGGGCAACAAAAAGCCGTTTAGCAGCTGCTGTTACTTGTTTTTCTTCCGCAACTGCTAAAAAATATTCAAGCTGCTTTAAATCCATTTCAATTCACCCCACTACTGATATCTAAATTTTAGATATCACTTATTTTATACTGGTATTTTATCAATAACAAGAACTGTGATAACTTAGTTAATGAAGAAAACGGAGGAATTATAATGAATCAAAAAATACATGGTCTTACTTCTGAAGAAGCCAAAACATTGTTAACAAAAAATGGTTTAAATGAAGTTCCAGAACCAAAATATAATTTCTAGAAAGAATTTGCTAGTAAATTATGGAATTTGTCAGCCTGGATTCTAGAAGCTGCTTTAATTCTTGAATTTATTCTAGGAAAGCAAATTCAAGCGTTGTTTGTTCTTGGAATGTTATTATTCGCTGCCTGGAATGGCGCTTCAAAGAAAAAACAATCACGTAAAGTTTTAGACAGTATTTCTCATCAACTCACACCGACTGTTGTAGTCGAACATGATGGCAAATGGATTAAGCTTAATTCTAAGCAATTAGTTGTTGGTGATTTGGTAAGTCTACAACGCGGTGATATTTTAGCTGCTGATGCTAAAATCGTTGAAGGAAATCTAGCCTTTGATGAAAGCTCGATTACTGGTGAATCTAAAGCTGTTAAGAAGCAAGTCGATGAAACGGCCTATTCTGGCACTACAGTAGTTGAAGGACATGGTCTTGCCATTATTACCGCAACTGGAAAAAATTCACGTTCGGGAAAAACTATCAATCTGATCAATAATTCAGCTGCTCCTGGTCATTTGCAAATTCTCTTGACCAAAATTATTTATTATCTATGTTTATTAGATGGTATTTTGACCTTAGTTATCATCATCGCTTCATTTGTCAAAGGTGGTAATTTTGCTACCTTCTTAGATATGTTGCCTTTCCTTGCAATGATGTTTATTGCTTCAATTCCGGTTGCAATGCCATCAACCTTTGCTTTGTCAAATTCCTTTGAGGCTACCCGTTTAAGCAAAGAAGGGGTCTTAACTGCTGACTTAACAGGAATCCAAGATGCAGCCAATTTAAATCTTCTGCTTCTGGACAAAACTGGTACAATCACTGAAAACAAGACGGCAGTCGCCAACTGGACTAATTTTAGCGATTTAACTGATGCTGAAATTTTACGACTAACAAGCAGCGCTACCGATCAACGTAATCAAAGCATTATTGACCAAGCACTAGATAAATATATTACAAAGCAAGGCATCAAATACCAAACACCAGAAAGTTTTACTCCATTCACATCTGATACTGGTTTTTCTATGGCGGATGTTGCAAATCATAATGTTAAATTAGGTTCTTTCAAGCAACTATCTTTGATCGATCCCCATGCTAATAATCTTGTCAAAAATATTGATTTTGAAGCCGGACGATCTGTAGCTGTGTTAATCGATGATGTTTTAGCTGCCGTATTTATTTTACGCGACCGCGTTCGTGATGATTCTAAAGCAGCTCTGGAAGAACTTAAGAAGCGTGGCATTCAACCAATTATGTTAACTGGAGACAATCAAAAGACGGCTGCTGCAGTTGCAAAAGAAGTTGCCTTAACTGGGAAAGTTATTTCGATTCATGATTTCAATGATCAAGTTTCTCCTGATGAATTAGCCGGCATTGCTGATGTTTTGCCAGAAGATAAATTGCGAATGGTCAAATATTTCCAAAAACAAGGCTATATTGTAGGAATGACTGGTGATGGTGTCAATGATTCACCTGCTCTAAAACAAGCTGAAGTCGGTATTGCAGTATCAAATGCAGCAGACGTGGCTAAAAAATCAAGTAAAATGGTGTTGCTTGATGATGGTTTAACATCCATAATTAAAATTTTGGATGCCGGTCACAGAGTATATCAACGAATGACAACTTGGTCCTTGACTAAATTAGCCAGAACCGCTGAGCTGACTATGTTGATGACTTTTGGCTACCTTTTCTATGAATACATGCCTCTTGCTTTAAACGCAATGGTTATCTATACCGTTATGAATAATATGGTTACGATGATGATCGGAACTGACAGAACTACTATCACCTATAAACCTGAGAATTGGAACATGGCCAGATTATCTAAAATTGCTTTTTCTCTAGCATCAGGCTGGACTATTCTGGGAATGGCCTTTATCTGGTTCTTAAATACCCATGGCTGGTCTCACGGAACGATTTCCACGATGGTTTACGTTTATCTAGTTCTAAGTGCAATGTTGATTGTTTTGATCACCAGAACTAAGAAATTCTTCTGGCAAGATTATCCATCTAAATTAGTTGGGTGGGTTCAAATTATTGATGTTCTTTTAACATTTATTCTTGCACTATTTGGTTTAGCTATGACTAAGATCTCATTAACCAATTTATTAATTACTGTTTTTGTAGCCCTTGTAGCAGCTGTTATTATTGATCTGTTCTACCAACCAATTATGAAAAATCGTTAATTAAAAAAGACATTGTCTACTCGGCAATGTCTTTTTCGTATCTTAAACTAATTTTTCCATTTCTAAGGCCATAAATACCGTCACAATCAGAATATCAGCACAACCACCAATAGTATAATTATGGGCCACAAAAATATCATTTAATTCATGTAAATATTGCATCCCCTCAGGACTCTTACTGCCTCCAAGCTCAAAATAGCGCTGCATTGCTTGCTTAAGCCAAGAAAGCTGATCAATTCCTCCAGAGCGTTTGATAAATGTCGTATCTGGTATTTCCGCAGCTATTTTCATTAACGTATCAAGTAACCGTTGATTGGTTGTTCCTGTAGCCCTAATTAAAAATGGCAAAGCTATTTGCTCAACAACTTGATAGCCCGATTCTGCCATTTCTCGAGCTCCAGCAATTCCATATTGCTTATAAATCGTTGCCCCTACAGTTGTATAGTGTTGAACCTGTTTTAAATCACGTTCCACCAATCCAGCACACATTTGTTTGATAACTGAAAAGACGTTCAAATTATTTTTATCAGCATAACTTTTGGCACAGACAAAAATACCTAAGGCAAAAATTGCGCCTTTATGAGTATTGACTCCCTGGGTTGCTCGAAACATTTGTCTTTCTGCAAGTATACCGGCTTTACGAAGATTCTGAAACAATACTGTAAGATCAGCTTCTTGAAACTGCTCTCCAAGTTTAGCTGCTTCTATAAAATAATCTTCTAGTGCCAACGAACTACTGATAAAAGTAAAAGCATCCATATCACTATGTGAGCCATTGTTACTTGGATCGACAAGACCTGGCTTGGGTTCAGTAACAACTTCATATAATAATGCCTTTATTGCATGATTAACTATCTCTTTTGTCATTGTCCACTAAACTCTACTCTTCTTTTCTTCATAAATATAAAAAATCCATGCAATAACACCAAAAGCAACAGGACCAATTGCTGTCCAAAATGATGTTGCATAATCGCCCGTAAATAATGGTTCAATACAAGTGAAGATTATACCAATAGCCACGACTAACCAAACAACTATCGTAACAAGCCAAATATTATAAGGCTTATGAATGAATACAAATGGACGATCTAGATTTTGCTTCATCTTAAAGAATGGAAATGCTCCAATTAGGAACAAATATGGTGCTGAAGACGAAACATTCATCATATCCATCAAAATTGTATAAAACTGATTGGCAGCATTACCGCCAAAGGAAATAAAGAGAATAATAACACTTACGATAACTGCTTGAATCCACATTGAACGTTCTGGCATCCCATGCTTATTTAATTCAACCAGTTTTTTGGGAAGCAGTTTAGGATCGCAACCCTCAATAAATGACTTAATTGGTGAATAAACCATCAAGAAAGCAGCTGAAATGCCTGCTAAAACATCAGCTAACCCAGCAAATCGAGAAAATACTTGCCCAAGAGCAAGTGCAGCTGAATGGGACAAACCCAATCCATGTCCTGTTTCAATCCCAAGATTGTTGATTAAAACATACTCTACATTAGCTAAGTCCACGCTTTTACCACCAAGCAAATCTTGCCAATTTGCCGCTACGCCACACATAAAAATGTTTAAAACATATAGACTAGTCATGGCAATCATCGCAATAATCAAAGCCTTGGGGAAAGTCTTTTCTGGCTTATCAACTGAATCAATCACTCCAGCTGAAGTTTCTAGCCCACCATAAGCAAAGAGCGCATAAACAATAAAGGATACAACCGCAATTGGCGATTGAAATGCAGGATTTGGTGATTTAAGTAACGCATGAGTGGTAACCGGTTCAGCTAATTGCCCATGATTCAAGATAAAGACGAAAATTGAAACTAAGGTAAAACCGATTGTTATTGCTAAGGTGAAAATTCCACCAATGTTGCTGACAGCAGCTATTTTGTCTACACCTTTTACGGCAAAGAAGGTTACTACCAACAAAAATATGACTTCAAGCAGTCCCAACGTTTCTGTTGAAGATAAACCGAAGATATGCCAACTTTGAGTATTATCATAACCAAAAAAAGTAGTTGCAACCGATACTAAGAAAAATTGTGTTGACGAAACCAACCAAACAACCCAGGCTGCAAGCCAAATAAAAGTTCCAATAAAAGCCGTTTTTTCATTAACTGAACCTCTAAGCCAAGAAAAGATTCCGCCTCTTACCCCTTTAAAGGCAGCACCGTATTCTGCAAAAATCAGCGCTGATGGTAAAAAGAATAACAAAGCAGTTATAATATACCAAACGATACTTGCATACCCCATTTGGTAATATGCAGTCAATGAATTACTAAATCCATAAATTCCTGAAAAAATCAGCAAAACTAAACTTCCTAGTTTAATTTTGACAGACGAACCAGATTTCATAACAAATATAAATTCCTTCCTAATATAACAACAATTACTACTCTACTACTTATTGAAGGAATTTACACTATCACTTTTAAATTAATTCAAAATCAGATAATTTTTTTGAAATTTTATATAAAAAAGGTGCTATCCAAAGATAACACCTTAAATAAGAATATTTTTGTCTTAAGCTCCATGATATTGAACTAGACTAAAGATATCTACTCCCGGTAATTTATCGCGACCATTAAGATCAGGAAGCTCAATATAGAAAGCAGCACCTACAAGTTCGCCACCTAAACGTTCAATCAGCTCTTTTGAAGCCCGCAAAGTACCAGCTGTTGCCATTAAATCATCGCAGACAACAACACGCTGACCAGGCTTAATAGCATCCTTATGCATTTCAAGGCTATTTGAACCATATTCCAAATCATAAGAAGCTCGTTCTACTTCACGAGGTAGCTTATGAGGTTTTCTGGCAGGAACAAAACCTACTCCTAATTCTATTGCAACTGGACATCCTACAATAAAGCCACGTGCCTCAGGTCCTACAATAACATCAGCATTTCTGCTTTTTGCATATTCAGCTAATCTCTTTGTTGCTTCTCTGTACAAAGTTGGATCCTGTAAAATTGGCGTAATATCACGGAAAACAATGCCTTTGTTAGGAAAATCCTTTACGCTTGCAATATGCTCTTTAAAATCAATAGCCATAAGAAGAAAAACCTCCATTTTGTTTGTGTTAATTTTTAAACACGTTTGACTTAACTATTCTACCAGATATTAAAACAAAAATCAGCAAAAACTGAACTTTTTGAGATTATCCAAGCTTATTATTAACATATTCAAGGAGCTGTCTACTTGGCATATTGCGTAACACCTTAGTAAATTTTAATTGTGCGTTAGTTGCTAATAGGTACTTTGAATTAGTCAAAGGATGTTTAACTGGATTATTAACTGGAACTAACAATTGCTTCTCTAACTTGATAAAGCCTAATTCAAAAAATACTCGCAATATAAACATAATTGTTTCTGGTTCAAGATGCAAATAGTCGGAAGCAGCTTGATACTCCTCAGGTACTAATCCTGGATGAGCATATACGTATTTTAAAACATCCGCAAATTGCGTTTTATTAGGGATAGCTTTTACAGGTAGCTGGTCAAGCATAAACCGCAAATACAATTGTTGATATTGATTTGTCAATACTTGATCTAATTCCGTTTGATTATGCGGAGCGTCAACTAAGGCGACTATTTCGTTTGTATTTTGGTATTCGTCTGCGAGTGCTATTTGTTCGTCCTTAATTCCCCATTTAGTTTTTGCTACCACAATATTCTTCTTATCAAAAAATAAATATTTATCTGCAAAACCTATTAAATAATTTTCTTTTCGCAAATCAATAACACGTTCTGGTCTCAACAATTTTGGTGCCTGATAGGCAATATCTTGTATAATACCTTGCAAATTCGTTTGATTTCTAAAAGTATTGATTCCGAGTTGAATATATAATCTTCCAATGTATGGGAGCAAATCTTCATGCAAATATGGTAAATTAAACCCAACTAAAGCTAATTTACTCTGCTTACCTACATTCATTCGCACATGAGTTTTATCTTTGCCAATCTTATTAAATTGACTAATCGCAGGATCAGTTAAACTAAAGACTGGAACTGGATTATCTGTACCAAATGGTCCTACCACCTGAAGTTCTTTCCATAAACCAAGCGTAAAGTTTTTTTCCTCAAGCTCAAAATCAAATTTCTTAGGTGGTAATTTTTCATCGCTATGGTGGCTAGCTTCAAATGCCTGGATAAATTCAGAAAGTCTGTTTTTTTTCAAGGATAAGCCACAGGCAAAATCGTGCCCGCCAAATTTAGTTAACAATTTGTCCTTTAGCGGGTTTAGGGCATCAAACAAGTTAAAACCTTCTGCTGATCGACCTGATCCTTTAAGTTCGCCATTGTCGCCATCTGTTAGTACAATCGTTGGTTTGTGAGTTGTTTCAACAACCTTATTAGCGACTAATCCCAAAACGCCCTCATGAAAACTAGGATCATAAATCACTTGTGTATTTTTGCTTTCCATTTTACTGCGAACCTGCGTCATACATTTAGCAAAAGTATCATTAGTTAGGTCCTTGCGTTGATTATTTAAATCTTCGATTTTATCTGCAACTAATTTAGCTTCTTCCTCACTGTCCGACATTAATAGTTCAACGGCCAAACTAGCATTTGACAAGCGACCGGTAGCATTTAATCTTGGGGCAATATTAAAGCCTACATCAGTTTCATTCAATTCGCCTAATTGTAATCCCGCATTAGCGATCAAGGCACGTAACCCTGGACGTTCAGTCTGATTTAATATCTGCAATCCTCGTTTAACAATAATATGGCCTTCTCCTGAAACTTTAACCATATCGCCCAAAGTTCCTATCATTGCTAAATCAAGCAATTCAGTCATTGAATCACCCATGAGTGCGCGACAAATTGTATAAGCTACACCAGCACCACAATAATCATCAAAAGGATATGCTTGTCCAGGATAATTACAGTGAACTAGAGCATACGGCTTCGGAACCTCACTTTGAAAAGTATGATGATCAGTTAAAATGACATCAACGCCATGTTCTTGAGCATACGCCACTTCTTTAACTCCAGTGACTCCATTATCAACAGTAATAATCAAATTAGTACCATTAGCAACTATTTCCTGATACTTCGCTAGACTTGGACCATAGCCATCTTTAAAGCGATCAGGAATGAAAAAATCAACATTTGCACCTAGGATACTCAAAGTCTCCATCATGATTGTGGTTGCAGTTATGCCATCAGCATCATAGTCTCCATAAATCATGATTTTTTCTTCATTATCAATTGCTTGATTGATTCGTTCAACTGCTTTTTCCATATCGTGCATCAAAAATGGATCTGCTAAATCGTCTTCAGTTGCATTGAACCAATAGTCAAGCTGTTCATCAGTATTTATTTCTCTCAAAGAAAACAACTTAGCCTCTATAGGACTAAGTTGATATTTCTCAATTAACTCAGGGTCAAGTTTTTCAGCTGTTCTTTTAATCCATTCCATTATTTTAATTTAAACACCTTCAAGTTATTTTGTGTTGCTTTCACTGTCTTCACTAAACTACCTCTGACTGCCCATCGATTAACGCCTCCATCAGCACAAGTTATCAAAGTTACAATCGGTTTAGTAGTATTGTCAACTAAATATACTGCATAAGGATTTACCTTTTTCTTCATATAAATCCGGTAAACGAAGACTTTCTTTAAATTTGTTAGATAAACTAATTGACCTTTTTTGGCATCTTCAAGTGGCGAAAATAGAATGCCTTTTGAAGTCATGTAGTGTCCAGCTAATGGATAATTGCCTTTACCCATTACTTGATCACTTCTCATTGTACCGCCACCTGTAGTCATCGCAGCATCAGACATCCCTAGCATGACTGGAAGATACATGTTTACATCAGGAATTGCGAGCGCACCAATTGCATATGCATCTTTGCTTGATTGCGACTTTATGGCTTCACTTAGCCCAACCTCTTTGACTTTATTAAAGTCATACATGCCTTTTTTACGTTGATTTTCTTCAATTTTTTTAACGGTCAAACTAGAAATTGCTTTAGTTTGATTATGGCTAATCAATCGATCACTAATTTGTTTATTGAAAACTAAAGCAAGTCCAACAAGCAATAAGATTACAGC
Source organism: Lactobacillus gigeriorum DSM 23908 = CRBIP 24.85 (assembly GCF_000296855.1). GTDB lineage: Bacteria > Bacillota > Bacilli > Lactobacillales > Lactobacillaceae > Lactobacillus > Lactobacillus gigeriorum. The sequence continues at coordinate 18,782 of NZ_CAKC01000094.1, forward strand.
AAAAACCCGTAAAAAAATTCGTTTTAAGTTCGATTTGTGTGTTGTATTTTTCATCAAACTACCTTTTCTTCCTATTATCGCTAAAAGCATTATAACAAACCTGCTTCGTGTAAAACAGTGATCGGTTTTAACTTAAATAAATTGTTAGCCTAGCAACAAAAAGATCCTAGAAACACCATGAATTTCTGTGTAAGCTAGGATCTCTAAATTATTTACCTTTAATGTCATCATCGTTCATTTTAAGAACGGCCATAAAGGCATCTTGCGGAACTTCTACTCGACCAACAGCCTTCATCCGCTTTTTACCACGTTTTTGCTTTTCGAGCAACTTTGCACGACGATCAGGATCACCGGTGTGAATCTTCCAAGTAACATCCTTACGATATGGCTTAATTGTCGCACGAGAGATTATTTTCGCACCAATCGCACCTTGAATATCAACTTCAAAGTTTTGTCTTGGAATAAGTTTCTTAAGCATTGAGGTCATTTGACGAGCTCGAACTTGAGCCTCATCTCGATGAGCAATAAAACTTAGAGCATCGACGGCATCTTTATTAAGCAAAATATCAATTTTTACCAAATTGGTTGCGCGATAGCCGGTAATCTCATAATCCAGCGAAGCATAGCCTTTGGTTGAAGACTTTAGATCATCAAAGAAATCGAAGATTATTTCAGCAAGCGGGATATTGTAAATTACGTTTACTCGATACTTATCTAAGTAATCCATCGTTACAAATTCACCACGTTTGCGTTGACATAGTTCCATTACTGGCCCAACAAAATCATTAGGCACCATTACCTCTGCTTTAACATAAGGCTCTTTAACTTCCTTATATTCGCCTGCATCCGGCAAGTCTGATGGATTATCAATCACTTTAGTCGTACCATCATTCATAATTGCATGATAGTCTACACTTGGTGCAGTCATAATCAGATCTAAATCAAATTCTTGCTCCAGTCTTTCTTGAACGACGTCCATATGTAATAAACCTAGGAACCCACATCTAAAACCAAAGCCAAGAGCAGTCGAGGTTTCCGGTTCAAATTCAAGAGCAGCATCATTTAATTGCAATTTTTGCAATGCTTCTTTTAAATCATCATATTTGGCATTATCGACAGGATACATTCCTGAAAACACCATCGGTGGGATCTGACGATAACCCGGCAATGGTTCTTCTGTTGGATTCGAAGCATCAGTAATTGTATCACCCACTCGAGTTTCACGCACTGACTTGATGTTAGCAGTAATATAACCTACATCCCCGGCAATTAAAAGGTCTTTCTTAACGGGATGTGGACTTGAAACACCGACTTCAGTAACTTCATATTCTTTCCCCGTATTCATAATCTGAATTCGGTCACCAGGTTTTACCGTTCCATCTTCTACTCTAACTGAAAGCACAACACCACGATAATCGTCATATTTGGAATCAAAGATCAACGCCTTTAACGGTGCGGTCAAATCACCGGTTGGAGCTGGGATATCTTTCACAATTTTTTCTAACATATCTTTGATGCCTTGACCAGTTTTACCAGAAACTTCTGCAGCTTCCGTTGCATCAAGTCCTAGCATTTCTTCAATTTCTTCCTTAGCGGCATCAGGATCAGCGGATGGTAGGTCAATCTTATTGATTACTGGTAAAATTTCAAGATCATCGTCAATAGCTAAATAAGTATTAGCAAGAGTTTGTGCTTGCACGCCTTGTGAAGCATCAACAACCAGTAATGCACCTTCACAGGCTGCAAGAGAGCGTGAGACCTCATAAGAAAAGTCGACGTGACCGGGAGTATCAATTAAGTGAAAAATATAGTCTTCACCATTTTCAGCATGGTATTTGACCTCTACTGAGTTCATCTTGATCGTAATTCCTCTTTGACGCTCCAAAGGCATATCATCAAGCATTTGATTTTTTAATTGTCGTTCTGAAACTGTATCCGTCAATTCCAAAATTCGATCGGCGATTGTCGATTTTCCATGATCAATGTGTGCAACGATCGAAAAATTTCGAATATGTTGTTGATAGTCTTTAAGTTTATTAATATCCATAGAAATTTGTCACCCTTAAAATTTATGTCAGTCTTATTATAACAAAGGATGTAAAAAAAGGCATTGATCTCTATTATTTGTAAGTGTCAATATTTTTGCGGTAACCCATAAACCATTAGTCTAATCTTGCTTTCTTAAATATTTATATGATTTAAA
>NZ_CAKC01000093.1 GCF_000296855.1 Lactobacillus gigeriorum DSM 23908 = CRBIP 24.85
CAGGTAAGATAAAGATTCCCGTTCCGATAACTGCTCCTACTCCCATAGCTAACAGATCCATGCTAGACAACGATCGAGTCATTTTATGATCGAGTTTCAAATAAGCAGATAATTGTGGTTTGCGAAAAATTTTCATATGAGTCACCTTTTTATTCTTTTCTTATACCACCAAACTAGTCCGTACATCATAAATAGAAGAGCAATTGCCAAAACTATTAAAGAATAGTCTTCAAAAACCAAAACGATTAGTTGCCAATTGCTTCCCATGAAGTAACCAAGCGTGATAATAACCGAATTCCAGATCAAGCTACCTAATGTTGTATAAATGATGAAACTAAAGAGGTCAATTCTTGCAATTCCTGCCGGAATAGAGATCAAACTTCTAACTATTGGAATAAATCTACCGAAAAAACACTTTTTGTGCCATAACGATTGAACCAATTTATTGCTTTTATTACGTCATTCGGTTTAAAACCCAATTTTTTAAACAAATTATGTTGTAGTAGCGACATTAACCGTTCTTGCGAAAGGATTCTTCCTATGTAGAATAAGATTAAAGCCCCAATTAAAGAGCCAATTGTAGAAGCAACGATTAACAAGGGAACTTTTAAGGAACTACTGTGACTTAGAAATCCACTGAATGCTAAAACGACTTCTGAGGGAATAGGTGGAAAGACACATTCAAGAGTAAGCAATAAAATAACTGCAAGATACCCGAAGTGATTAATTAGATGAAAAATCCAGTTTATTATGGACACCCCCTTTGATAAATTAATATTGTTATAATGATAACAAATTTCAATTACAATCGCTATAGTAACCTAATAATCATATACGGCTTGTGGTTGTGGTAAAATTTAAGTGCTGTATTTTGAGGTGATAATTTGGCAAACGAATTGATTGAAAACAAACTAAAACTTTTACCAGAAAAGCCTGGCTGTTATTTGATGAAAAATGTCAATGGAACAGTTATTTATGTAGGAAAATCAAAGAATTTAAAAAATCGCGTTCGTTCATACTTTAAAAGTACGCAAGTCGGTAGACGTGCGGAGTTAGTTAAAGAAATTAGTGATTACGATATTATTACGGTTTCAACGGACAAAGAGGCATTTCTACTGGAAATAACATTGATAAAAAAGTATATGCCTTATTACAATGTCCAATTGAAACAAGGGACAGGATATCCATATATTGAGATTACTAATGAACGAAATCCACAAACAAAATTAACGAGCATTGTAAGAAAGGATAAAGGCTACTATTTCGGACCATATCCTAATGTTTATGCTGCACAAGCAACTTTAAAATTTATTCAAAAAGTTTATCCATTGCGTCGTTGTAATGGTTATCAGGGAAGACCTTGTCTTTACTATCATATGGGTCAGTGTTTAGGCGCATGCTTTAAGGAAGTTCCAGAAACTACTTATGACAAGCAGATTAAAAAAATCAAGCGCTTTTTAAATGGCGATATTGCAGCTGTAAAAAAAGATTTGACTAAAAAAATGGAAGCAGCATCTCAAGATTTAGAATTCGAGCGTGCTGCAGAGTACCGTGACCAGTTGCATTATATTGAAGAAACCGTTGAGAAACAGAAAATTATTTCGAATGATTCAACGCAACGTGATATTTTTAATTTTTATGTTGATAAGTCTTGGATATCTATTCAGATTTTCTTCTTGAGACAAGCTAAGTTATTAAGAAGAGAGACTAGAATGTTTCCACTGACTGATACAAATGATCCTGAAAGTGAATTTTCTTCATTTATTGTGCAATTCTATGGGCAACGAAATCGAGTATTGCCTAAAGAAATCTTGGTCCCAAAGGGTTTGGACAATGATAGTCTAGCAGAACTATTGAATGTAAAGGTGAGAACGCCTGTCCGTGGGCAAAAAAAGGCGCTCTTGGAGATGGCCAAAGAAAATGCACAATTGAAACTTGATGACAAATTTAGACTTTTGGAATTGGGTAATCGAAAAACTAAAGGTGCACAAAAGGAAATATTTGATGCATTAGGGATGCCGTATGGGCATGTGATCGAAAGCTTTGACCACTCACATATTCAAGGTGCTGATCCAGTCTCTGCTTTGGTTGTATTTAAGGACGGTGAGCCTGATAAAACGGCTTATCGTAAATATAAACTAAAGGGAGAAGTCGAGCATCAAAAGGGTGGCGACGAAGTCAAGAATACGAGAGAAGTCGTAAGGCGCAGATATAGTCGCTTATTACGAGAACATAAGCCGATGCCAGATCTGATTTTAATGGATGGTGGTCAAATTCAAATTGAAGCGTGTCTTGATGTGTTGCGCAACGAATTAGATTTAAATATTCCTGTGGCTGGAATGGTCAAAGATGACAAACACCGAACAAATCATTTGCTTTTCGGTGATCCTATAAATGGAATTCCGTTAAGATTAATTCCAATGGATCCAAAATCTCAAGGCTTTTATTTGATGACTAGAATTCAGGATGAAGTTCACCGGTTTGCGATTACTTTTCATAGAAGAACTCATGCTAAAAATGCTCTTTCGAGCAAGTTGGATTCAATTAAGGGAATTGGACCTAAAACAAGAAATAAATTATTACGTGAATTTGGTTCGTTGAAAAAGATCCGTGAAGCGTCAATTGATGATTTGCGAGCGGCTGGATTATCGCTTACTCAAGCGCAAGCAATTAAATTAAGTTTATAAAGAAAACTTAGGAATGATCAATGATATATGGTATCATTAACTAGTTATAGATACGGGGGTTAAAGAGCATGCCTACATTTGTAGATCAAACAAAAATCGAAGTTCAAGCGGGCAAAGGTGGCGACGGAATGGTAGCCTTTCGCCATGAAAAATATGTGCCTAATGGTGGACCTGCAGGTGGCGATGGTGGCCGTGGTGGAAGCATTATTTTTGTTGCTGACGGCGGTCTTAGAACACTAATGGATTTTAGATATCGGAGAAAGTTCAAAGCCGAAAATGGTGAAAATGGTCGCATAAAATCGCAATATGGTCGAGCAGCCAAAGATTTATATTTAAAAGTTCCAGTAGGGACAACGGTCTATGATTTTAATACTAATGAATTAATTGGAGATCTAGTAAAATCAGGACAAGAATTAGTTGTTGCCCATGGCGGTAGAGGCGGAAGAGGTAATATTCACTTTGCCAATAGCGTTAACACAGCACCTGAAATAGCTGAAAATGGCGAACCCGGGGAAGATCGGGTTTTGCGGTTGGAACTAAAACTATTAGCTGATGTAGGTTTAGTAGGATTCCCATCAGTTGGGAAATCGACATTACTTTCAGTAGTAACTAAGGCAAAGCCTAAAATTGCAGCTTATTCATTCACTACTTTGACGCCAAACTTAGGGATGGTTATTTTACCTGATGGCCGTGATTTTTCAATGGCGGATTTGCCTGGATTAATTGAAGGAGCTAGTCAAGGTGTTGGTTTAGGAATCCAATTCTTGCGTCATATTGAGCGTACTAAGGTCATTCTTCATCTAGTATCGATGGATCCTGATAATGGTCGTGAAGCCATTGATGACTATCACACGATTAAACATGAGTTAGCCAGCTACACTACTGACTTATCCGGTAAACGTGAAATTATCATAGCTACTCAAATGGATATCCCTGGAGCTGAAGATAAATTAGCAGAATTTAAGGAAGAATTAGCAAAACAAAACATTGATCTTCCAATTTTTGCTATATCAAGTATAACTCATAAAGGTGTCGACGATTTGATGCAAGCGACTGCATCGTTATTAGAAGAAGTTGAAGCAGAGCAACCAGAAGTAGTTGCTACAGAAGCTGTTAAGGAATATCGCTTCAATCAAAATGAAAAAGCAAGTGACTTTACAGTTGAACAAATTGGTGAGCATGAGTTTGAAATTCATGGAGAAGCATTGGAAAGATTGGTTCAAAGAATTAATCTTGATCACCAAGACGGAGTCATGTTGTTAGCACGTAAGTTGAAGAATCTTGGTGTTGACGAGGCATTGCGTGCAAACGGTGCTGAAGATGGAGACGATGTTTACATTGGAGATTTCACTTTTGAATTTGTACAATAATTAATTATTTAGGGGCTTTAGATATGAAAAAGAATCGTTTTATCTCAGGCTATTCTGGCTTGAGAGCATTAGCCGTAATTGGCGTTATCTTATATCACCTGGATCCAAATCGTTTCATAGGTGGCTATCTTGGTGTGCCTATTTTCTTTGTTTTAGCCGGCTATTTAGTGACAGATCATATATTTAGATCTTATTTAACTACTGGGTATTATGACAATAAGAAGTTTTATTTAGGGCGACTAAAGCGACTTTATCCGCAACTTTTGTCAGTATTGTGGTTATCCTCAACTTGGATATTATTATTTCAGCGAAATTTATTGGCCAAGTTAAATCAAATTGTTTTTGCAAATATCTTTAATTACTACAATTTTTGGCAAATCTTTAATGGTCAAAGTTACTTCGAACGTTTTGCTGCCAATGAATCACCGTTTACCCACTTATGGACAATGTCGATTGAAGCTCAGTTTTATATTCTTTGGCCACTAATTGCTTTTTTGCTCTTTAAGTTTGTTAAGGCGAGAAAACGTATCTTTTGGACTTTAATTGGTTTTTCTTTGGCTTCGGCAATAGAAATGGCCATCTTGTATCATTTAGGGGCCGATATTAATCGTCTATACTATGGTTCTGATACCAGGTTCTTTGCTTTAGGATTAGGTGCAGCTCTAGCAATTGTTTGGCCAATTGAAGATTTAAGAGAAAAAGTCGAAACAAGCACTACCGTAATCTTAGACACGACAGGTTTAATAGCATTCTTAGGGATGATTTGGCTAACTTTCAGTAAAACTATGAATGCAGAAACTGCCTTTCCGTATCAAGGTGGAATGTTTCTTTTTACCTTATTCACTACGATTTTTGTAGGTGTGATCGCTCATCCTGCTAGTCATTGGAATCAAATATTGACAAATAAATTATTCGATTGGATTGGATCGCGAAGCTATGGCATTTATTTGTATCAATTTCCAGTAATGATCTTTTTTGAAGATAAATTTCAAGATATTGCTGATCATGTCATTCTTTATAGAATCATTGAGATTGTTATTATATTGGTTTTGAGCGAAATCTCATATCGTGTTATTGAGAAACCTTTTGCCAAAATCAATCGAGATAAGATCAAGCTATACTTTAATCAGGTTATTTTTAATCCTTCAAAGAAACTGGCAGCTAAAGTTCCATTTATCTTAGGCATTATTGTGTTTGTTTTGGGAACAGTGGCCATAATTGTTTCACCACAAGTAAAAGGTGAAAATTTCAATCAATCGCAACTAGCACAGCGAATAAAAAAGAATAAGGCCGCACAAGAAAAAGACAATAAAAAGTTAATTGATGAATACAAGAAAGAGCATGCTAAGAAGAAAACCAAGCCACAGGTCGCTGAATCAGCAATAGTTAAAAAAGCTAAAGAAGATGCTAAAAAACATCCGGTAAATAAGAGTTTTGAAAAATATGGTATCTCACAAGTGGATTTACAATTAGCACAGAGTCTTTCCCTCACGGCTATTGGGGATTCTGTTATGGCTGGATCGAGTAATGATCTTAAGCTGTTGATGCCTAAAGCAATTATTGATGCTGCAGTTTCACGTCAAGTCAGTGCTGCTTTTCCATTGATTTCAAGTTATGCTTCTCAGGGAGCATTAGGAGACAATGTTTTAATAGGTTTAGGAACTAATGGACCATTCCCAATGTCTGATCTTGATCAAGTTATGAGATTGGTGGGGAAAGATCGTCATGTTTTCTGGATTAATACACATGTACCTTCAAGACCTTGGCAAGGACCAGTAAACCGTCTTTTAAATCAAGCTGCTCAAAAATACCATAATCTTACAATTATTGACTGGTATGGCTATTCTAAAGCACATAAGTCATGGTTCTACCAGGATGGGACTCACCCTAATATTAATGGTTCAAAGTATTACAGTGCTTTCATTGTAAAAACGATTATTAAAAATATGAAGTTTTAGAATTAGGTAATAAATGGAAATACAATTTTTAGGAACAGGGGCTGGACAACCTTCAAAGCAGAGAAATGTTGCTAGTCTGGCTTTAAAGCTATTAGATGAATTAAATGAGATTTGGTTATTTGATGTAGGCGAAGCTACGCAACATCAAGTTTTAAAAACTAATATTAGACTGCGAAAAGTAACAAGAATTTTTATTTCTCATAACCATGGGGATCATATTTTTGGCCTACCTGGTTTATTAGCAACACGTTCTTTCCAGGGGGATGTTGGTCCATTAACTATTTATGGTCCAGCTGGATTAGAGCAGTTTGTTCGTACTGCCTTACGAGTTTCTAAAACAAAAGTGTCATATCCGATTAACTTTGTCGAACTTGATCAAGATGGGCTGATTTGTAATGATCGTGGCTTCAAAGTTTATACTAAAAAATTAGATCACCGAGTTGCCAGCTATGGCTTTAGAGTAGAAGAAGCTTCACATCCAGGAGAATTATTAGTTGATGAATTGGCAAAATATCATATACCAAACGGGCCAATTTATGGTAAATTAAAGGCGGGCGAAAAGATTACGCTCGATGATGGAACAGTAATTGACGGGAAGAATTTCTTAGGCCCTGAAAGACCTGGTAGAATAGTTTCCGTCATATATGATACTCGTTCTACACCTGCAATAGCTGAACTGGCTAAAGATGCTGATGTTTTGATTCATGAGTCTACTTTTGGAGGCAATGAAGCGAAATTAGCCAAAGCATATTACCACTCAACCTCTGTACAAGCTGCAAAGGTTGCAAAGGAAAATAATGTCAAGCTTTTATGTTTAGATCATATCTCTGCAAGATATTTAGGCAGTAAGGCAAAGAAATTAGAAAAACAAGCTCAAAAAGTATTCGAAAATACCAAGTTAGCTAATGATCTGGATTATTTTGTAATTCCAATGAAAGGATCAGAAAAATGAGTGATTCATTGAGAAACAAAGTTGTTGTAGTTACTGGTGCTTCAAGTGGCATCGGTAAGTCGATTGTGATGGAAAGTGCCGGTCGTGGTGCCACTGTAGTTTTGCTAGCAAGAAATCAAGGGAAACTAGCTGAAATTGCAGCTGAAGCGCGGGAACTTTCAGGAGCACAAGCAATCGTATTGCCAACTGATATGGGCAAGGCTGATGATATTGAAGCCAGCTTTAATCAATTAGTGGGTGCTGTTGATCATGTCGACTACTTAGTCAATTGTGCTGGTTTTGGAAAATTTGAAACATTTTTAGAGAGTGATATGCAGAACTCAACTAGAATGTTTCAAGTAAATGTTTTGGGATTAATGTACTTTACTAGACTAGTTGGTCGTTTAATGATGGAGCAGAGATTAGGTCAAATAATTAATTTTGGCTCAATTGCAGGAAAAGTTCCGACAACGAAATCTGCGGCCTATAGTGCTTCCAAGGCAGCTGTAATTCAATTCTCAAATGTTTTACGGTTGGAATTAAAGCCATTCAATGTTGATGTTATGACTGTTAATCCAGGACCTGTATATACTAATTTTTTTAACATTGCAGATGAATCGGGTAACTACGTAAAAAATGTACAAGAATTTATGCTCGATCCAGATGATGTTGCATGGCAAGTAGTACATTATTTTGGTAGCAGTAAGCGAGAATTAAACCTTCCGTTGAGTTTGGCTTTAGCTGCTAAATTATATGCTTTGTTCCCAATGATTGGTGATAAGCTATCGCTAGAATTGGCATCTAGGAAGTAAAAATGGATGAAGAAAAGAAACGACAAGCTAAATTAATTGGAAGTTTAGGGTTGATTTTATTAGCTGTAATTTTTGTAGTATTAAACACTGATACTGTTGCAATTAATTTTGGTTTGTTTAAGTTGAAACTACCTTTAATTATCGTATTAGTAGTAATGATAATTATTGGGGTAATTATTGGCTGGTTTTTTGGTCGAGATAGTAAAACTAACAAAAATTAATATCTTGATTTATTATCGGCAAAATAGTATGATATAAACAATGTAAGTGATCAAGTTACGTCTACTAGTGGTTTGATCCTTAAAGACTACAATAAAGGAGATCAAAGTAAATGGCAGTTCCTGCAAGACATACTTCTAAGCAAAAGAAACGTTCACGTCGTGGCCACATTAAATTGACTGTTCCAGCAATGCATTATGATGCAACTACTGGTGAATATCGTTTAAGTCACCGCGTTTCACCTAAGGGTTATTACAAAGGTCGTCAAGTTGTTACTGAAAGCAACTCAAGTGACAATAACTAATAAGAGGCACCAGAGTTGGTGTCTTTTTTTATACCTAAAATGGAGAAGAATATATAGATGAAATTAGTATTTTTACATTCAAGTGATACGCATGGCTTTTTGATGCCTACTGATTATCAAGTTAGTGGGGATTATACTGCTCCTATTGGCTTAAGTCGAGTAAGTTCTGTAGTTAAGTCAGAAAGAAAAAAGTATGGCGCAGATAAAGTGGTTGTAACAGATGCTGGAGACTGCCTTCAAGGATCTCCACTTGCATCATATGCTCATTCTACTGGGGATATGACTGATCTAGATACTTTTACTCAGGCATACAATAAGATCAATTATGATGCTAGATGCCTTGGCAATCATGATTTTAATTTCGGTCAAGATTATTTGGCATATTACGTAGATAATAATAAAGCATCGATTATTAATGACAACATTTTTGATGCTGAAACTGATGTACCAGCTTTCGGTAAAGAATTCCAAATTATTGAAAAGTCAGGCGTAAAAATTGGCTTTTTAGGAATTACTACACAATACATCCCTCATTGGGAATCTGAGGATCATATCAAAGGCTTGGCTTTTAAGTCGGCATATGACCAAATTAAAAAGTACGCTAAGATTTTACGACCTCAAGTCGATATTTTAGCTGTAATTTATCATGGCGGATTTGAAAGCGATCCTCAAACTGGAGAAGCAACTGAACCTCATCGAGGAGAAAACGAAGGTTATAAGATACTTACAGAGATTCCCGAGGTTGATGTTTTCTTAACTGGTCATCAACATCGTCGATTGAATGATGTTGTTAATAATACTGCTATTGTTCAACCTGGATATCGTGGTGAAGCAGTTGCCAAGGTTGAAGTAGAATTAGATGATCAAACCAAAAAGATTGTCTCAATGAGTACAAGTCTGATTGATACCAAGGATTATGAACCAGATCCAGAAATCGTAGATTTGGTTAGCGATCTTGATAAAAGAACTCAAACTTGGCTTTATCAACCAATTGCTACACTGGATGAACCAGCTCCAATTGAAAATGCCATGAAGGGTAGACTAGAAGGAGCACCATTTATTAACCTATTGCAACAAATGCAACTATGGTTTACCAATGCAGATGTTTCTGCAACTGCAGTCATGAGCGAGAAAGCCAAGGGTTTTGATAAAAAAGTAACTTTAAGAGATGTAATTTTAAATTATCCCTATGCTAATCAATTGTGTAGAGTAAAATTAACAGGAAAAGAATTGAAAGAAATTATTGAACACAGTGTCAGCTTCCTTAAAGAGGATGAGACTGGTAAGATAACATTTTTGGATCGTTGGATTAAGCCAAAACCACAGTTGTATCATTTCGATGTTTTCTATCCTGTTAAGTATGAAGCGGATATTTCTAAACCTGTAGGTGAGCGAATTACTGAATTAACTTTAAATGGTGAAGAAATCGACGATAGTAAGACTTATCATTTAGCCGTAAATAATTATCGTGCAATGGGAGGTGGATTCTATCCAGAATATTCAATGGATAAGATTGAGTTCACTTTAGATAAAGATTATGTACAAATGTTTACGGAATATTTGACAAGCGGTGAAGTAAAAGTTGATCAAACTAAAAACTACCGCTTCTATTAATTAGATGTAACAAAAAAGCGTTAATTCAGAACGAAAACTGAATTAACGCTTTTTGTTTCTTTACTTTAATTTCGAAAACTTGGTTTGATCTTTTCGAGAATGAGCAGTAATTGTTGGCATAATGGCAGCAAATAAAATACCAAAAACTACACCAACAATTAGACTTTGCATTGGATTAAAACTGTTCTGTGTTAATGGTCCTGCGATAAAGCCTACAACCATCATGTAAATTACACTCCAAAAAATTGTTACGAGATAGCGCCCCATAATTCTACCTTCTTTCAATAGATGTATTTTATCAAAATTCAATTTTCATTTCAAACATCATTTAAGATAGTTTGCTATACTTGTTTTAAAAGAAAGGCGGTATTGGTGATGAAAGTTGCAGCTATTCAAAATATTAGCTCTTTTACTTTATTGGAAAGTCCTACAAGAATTAAGCAATTAATTGCAACAGCTGAAAAAAGAGGCTATGGGGCAGTTGCACTTGCTGATGTTAATGTTACTTATGGGCTGGTTGATTTTTATGAGTTAGCGAAGAAATCTGGAAAAATAAAGCCAATATTAGGGATGCAAGCAAGGCTTAATGGAATTAACCAAACGGCTGAAAAATATGATCTAATTATTCTTGCCAAAAATAATAAGGGCCTAGAGAACATCTTAAGACTTTCGACGGCAATTAATATTCTTACTGAAAATGGTCAGAATCAAAAAATTATAACTTTGGAAGCCTTAAAGAAATATCTTACAAACATAGTAATCATTGTTCCTGCTAATAATAGGAGTGAACTTATTAAATTGCATCAAAGCAATGAGGCTTTGGGTAGTGACTATATAAGAAAATTGCTAGAATGTGTTGGAGATAATAGTTCATTGTATTTAGGGGTTTATGCACGAAAAGAACAAAGAAATTATATTTCTTATGTTAAAACCTTAGCTAAGCAATTTTCATTAGAACTAGTAGCAGTTGAGGATACGCAATATCTCAATCCTAAGGATCAATTTTTAAAGAAAACGCTTGTTGCAATAAAAAATGGTGAAAACATACAGGATTTGCTAGCCCTGTCTACTCAAGATGGGTCTCATTTTTTAACTACTGCGACCGAAATGATAAAGCGTTATGAAGAGTTTGATCTAACGGATGCTTTACGTAATACATGGAAAATTGCTGAAGAATGCAATGCGGAAATAACTTTTAGTGATCCAATATTACCTAAATTTAAACAGGATAAGTTTCCAAATTCTAAAGATTATCTTGCTTATTTAGCACAAGCAGGGTTGAAACGAATTTTTCGTAATCGAAATATTCCTAAGACATACATTGATCGTCTTAATTATGAACTATCAGTAATTGACGAGATGGGTTTTAATGATTATTTCTTGATAGTTTGGGACGTAATAAACTTTTGTCATCAAGCAGAAATTACTACTGGACCAGGTAGAGGATCAGCTTGCGGATCATTAGTTTCATATGCTTTAAACATTACAAGGATAGATCCTTTACAGTATAATCTGTTATTTGAACGATTTTTAAATCCTGCTCGTCATGAAATGCCAGATATTGATTTGGACATTCCTGATAATAAGCGGGATTTAGTAATCAATTATATGTATGACAAATATGGGATGAATCATGCCGCTCAAATACTTACTTTTGGAACTTTAGCAGCTAAGCAGGCATTGCGTGATACAGGTAGAGTGTTTGGAATGAGCATGCCCCAAATGGCTAAATGGAGTAAGGCAATTCCCTTTTCTAAGACGCAAATTACTTTGGCTCAAGCTTATGAAGAATCACGTGATCTCAAGGTATTGGTAGGTGCAAGTGCCGAAAATAAATTATTGTTTGAAACGGCACAAGCAATTGAAGGATTGCCTCGACACTATTCAATTCATGCTGCAGGATTGGTTATTAGTGATCGCAAAATTTCAGCTATTTCTGGTCTACAAGCCGGTCAAGATCGTGTGCCAGTAACTCAACAGACAAAAAAGTATGTTGAAAAGTTGGGATTGTTAAAGATCGATTTTTTAGGTTTACGAAATTTAACAATTTTGGGAGATACCTTGGCTTTAATTAAGCAACAAGGACAAAGTGTTGATCCTGAGCAAATACCATTAAATGATGAAGCAACAATTCGGCTATTTCGGGCAGGAGATACTGATGCTGTATTTCAGTTTGAATCTGAAGGAATAAGAAGAGTCTTACAAAATCTGCACCCAGATAATTTTGAGGATTTAGTGGCGGTTAATGCTCTGTATCGTCCAGGCCCGATCAAAAATATCGATACTTTTATTGCACGAAAAAAAGGTCAAGAACCGGTATCATATCCAGATCCTAGTCTCACTGAAATCCTTCGTCCGACATATGGAATCTTGGTTTATCAAGAACAAGTAATGAAAACTGCTCAAATATTAGCAGGCTTTGATCTTGGAGAAGCTGATATTCTTAGACGGGCAATGTCAAAGAAAAATCAACAGGTGATTGATCAAGAACGAGCAAAGTTTATTGCTGGGACTGTAGCGAACGGTCACGACCGATCAGTTGCAGAAAGGGTTTACGATTATATTGAACAGTTTGCTAATTATGGTTTTAATCGATCCCATGCAGTTGCTTATACTAAAGTAGCGTTTTGGTTAGCATATTTAAAAGTTCATTATCCAGCAGCTTTTTATACTGCTTTGTTGAACTCTACAGGGGCCAACAAGTTAAAAGCGCAAAACTATATTATGCAATTACGCAATAGCGGGGTGAGAATAAAAAATCCTGATATCAATTTAAGTAAAATCGATTTTTCAATCAGAGATAACGCAATTATGATTGGTTTGAAAGCGATTAAGGGCGTAAGAATTGATTTTGTAAAAGCAATCGTAACTTCAAACAGTGAGTATAAGTCGTTTGATGATTTTTTACGGAAGATTCCAAATAAATATTTACAAGTTGAGCCAATCAAAGCTTTGATTAAAGCTGGTTGTTTTGATGGTTTTGATAATAATCGAGCAAAATTGTTGGTTAACTGTCAAGATATGATTGAAAATATTCAATTAACGGGTAACAATTTGTCTTTGTCTGAAGCTTTAGGAACCGCTCCAATAAAAGAAGTGTCCGCCCCCTCAAACACGAAAAAAGCAGAGATGGAAGAAGAGGTTTTAGGCTTTGCCGTAACTGATACGCCTTTGGTTGCAATTCAAAAATATGCTCGTAAATATAATGCCCAGGCGCTTAATAGCATAGCCAACACAGATTATGCTGTAGCAGTAGGAAAATTGATGAAAATCAAGTTGATTAGAACTAAAAAAGGGACAACGATGGCTTTTGCAATTTTTGCAGATTCAACTGGACAACAGGAAGTGACGATTTTTCCAGGAATCTATGAAAAAATCAAGAATCAGCTTAGAGAGGGCGAAATATACCTATTAGGCTTAAGAGTACAAAATGATCGTTATGATTTTAACAAACGTCAATACTTATTGACTAATCTACGTCTTGTTCGCTTTAAACAGTAGTTTGAAATACTTAGACTTGATAGGTAGTAGATGTAAGCGATAACACTGATATAAAAGGCTTAAAAGAGAAAATAATCTAAAATTTATAGAGATTTTTTCTCTAAAAAATGTTAATATTTATGTGATGTGAGAAATTACACAAATAATCATGATGAGGTGAATTCATGAAACGGATTGGTATTTTGACTAGTGGTGGAGATGCCCCTGGTATGAATGCAGCCATCAGAGCCGTTACTAAAACTGCAATCCATCACGGATTGGAAGTTTTTGGAATTAGATATGGTTTTGCTGGTCTTGTATCAGGTGACTTTATTCCATTGACCACAGCAGATGTCGATCACAAGATTAGTCTTGGAGGTACTTTCTTATATTCAGCTCGTTATCCAGAATTTGCACAGGAAGAAGTGCAAAAGAAGGGTGCAGAGCAATTAAGGAAGCACGGGATCGACGCTGTTATTGTTATAGGTGGCGATGGTTCTTATCACGGTGCATTAGCTTTGACTCGCCTTGGTATTAATTCAGTTGGTTTGCCAGGAACGATCGACAACGATATTCCTTACACTGAATATACTATTGGTTTTGACTCAGCTTGTCGCACTGCGATGGATGCAATCGATAAGATTCGCGATACTGCAAGTAGTCACCACCGTGTCTTCATTGTCAACGTTATGGGACGTGACTGCGGAGACATTGCTATGAGAGTTGGTTTAGCAAGCGGTGCTGATGCGATCGTTGTACCTGAAAAGTCATACGATGTTAAGAAGATTGCTGAAACTTTGAAGCGTGGCTTTGCTGATGGTAAGGACCATGGTATTGTGGTTGTTGCTGAAGGTGTAATGAGTGCTGAAGACTTCAGAGAAGAACTCTTGAAGTATGGCGACTTTGATGCTCGTGCCAATGTATTAGCTCATATGCAACGTGGAGGTTCTCCAACAGTTGAGGATAGAGTTAACGCAACTAAGATGGGTAATTTCGCTGTAAACTTGTTACTTGATGGTAAAGGTGGTTTAGCTGTAGGAATGGAGAATGGTAAGCCAAATACTCACGACATTCTTGATTTGTTCGATGCTAAACATAAAGGCGACTTTAGCTTACTTGATGTAAATGAAGAAATGACTAGTCTAAATTAGTCGATTTTTGGAGAGGATTTTTTTAATAATGAAGAAAACTAAGATTGTTAGTACTTTAGGACCAGCTTCTAACGATAAGGAAACTATTACTAAGTTAGTTGAAGCAGGTGCAAACGTATTCCGTTTCAACTTTTCACATGGTGACCATGCAGAACACCTTTCAAGAATGAACATGGTTCGTGAAGTTGAAAAGGAAACTGGTAAGCTTTTAAGTATTGCTCTTGATACTAAGGGTGCTGAAATCAGAACTACTGATCAAGAAGGTGGAAAGTTTACCATTAACACTGGTGATACTCTCCGTATCTCAATGGATGCTACTCAAACTGGTAACAAAGACAAGATTTACGTTACTTACCCAGGTTTGTACGATGATACCCATGTAGGTGGTCACGTTTTAATTGACGACGGTACTGTTGACTTGCTAATCACTGAAAAAGATAAAGAAAACAAGGAATTAGTTACTGTTGCTCAAAACACTGGTTTAATCGGTTCTAAGAAGGGTGTTAACGCACCAGGTGTTGAAATTCGCCTCCCAGGTATTACTGAAAAAGATACTGATGATATTAAGTTTGGTTTGCAACATGGTATTAACTACATCTTTGCTTCATTTGTTCGTAAAGCTCAAGATGTTTTAGATATTCGTGCTCTATGTGAAGAAGCAGGTGCAGATTACGTAAAGATCTTCCCTAAGATCGAATCACAAGAAGGTATTGACAACATTGACTCAATTCTTCAAGTATCTGATGGTTTGATGGTTGCTCGTGGTGACATGGGTGTTGAAATTCCATTTATCAACGTACCATTCGTTCAAAAGAGCTTAATTAGAAAGTGCAACGCTTTGGGTAAGCCAGTTATTACTGCAACTCAAATGCTTGACTCAATGCAAGAAAACCCACGTCCAACTCGTGCAGAAGTAACTGATGTTGCTAATGCTGTTTTGGATGGTACTGATGCAACTATGCTTTCTGGTGAATCAGCAAACGGTTTGTACCCAGTTAAGTCAGTACAAGCAATGCACGACATTGATGTAAGAACTGAAAAGGAAATTCAAAAGCGTAACACTTTAGCTCTTCAAAGATTTGAAGAATACAAGGGGTCAAACGTAACTGAAGCTATTGGTGAATCAGTAGTTAGAACTGCTGAAGAATTAGGTGTTAAGACCATTATCGCTGCAACTAAGTCTGGTTACACTGCTAGAATGATTTCTAAGTACCGTCCAGATGCTGACATTATTGCCTTGACTTTCGATGAAAAGATTCAACACTCATTAGCAGTTGTATGGGGTGTTCAACCATTATTGTCAGAAAAGCCAGCTTCAACTGATGACATGTTTGAAAAGGCTGCAGAAGTTGCTAAGGCACAAGGCTTTGTTAAGGATGGCGATCTTGTAATTATCGTTGCTGGTGTTCCTGTTGGTGAATCAGGTACTACTAACGTTATGAAGTTACAAATCATTGGTAACAAGCTAGCTAAGGGTCTTGGTGTAGGTAACGGTTCAGTAGTTGGTAAGGCTGTTGTTGCTACTTCAGCAGAAGAAGCAAACGCTAAGGTTAAGGAAGGCGACATCTTAGTTTCTAAGGTAACTGACCCTGACTACATGCCAGCTATTAAGAAGGCATCAGCTTTAGTTGTTGAAGCTTCAGGTTTGACTTCACACGCAGCTGTTGTAGGTTTATCATTAGGAATCCCAGTTGTTGTAGGTACTACTGATGCAACTGAAAAGATTTCAGAAAACACTACTATTACTGTTGATGCTCGTCGTGGTGCAGTTTACCAAGGCGAAATCACTAACTTATAATAAAATAGTTAGATATATAGATAAAATAGTCAGTTTTTAAACTGGCTATTTTATTTTGCTAAAAATTCTCGTATACTGATTAAAAGGAATATGTAAAGTAGTCAGGAGAATTTTATATGTTAGGTACAATACAAACTGGCAAAGTTACTGATCAAAATGATGATGCCTTTTACGTACAGGTTGAAGGAATTACTTATGAGTTGAAGCGCTACGAGGTAACGCAAGAAAAGATCCCCGAACTTGGAGATGAAGTAACTGGATTTATTTATGAAAATCAACACCATGAAAAGGAAATGACTCAGTTCTTGCCTTTTGCTGGTCAAGACCAATATGGCTGGGGCAAAGTAACAGCTGTTAGACCAGGCCTAGGTGTTTTTGTGGATATTGGGCTTGAGGATAAAGATGTAGTTCTTTCAATGGATGATCTTCCCCGTGATCATGCACGTTGGCCAAGAAAAGATGATCGATTAATGGTTAAACTAGAGACTGATGATAAAGATCGTATTTGGGCTAAGTTAGCAGATGAAAATATTTTTGATCAATTATCAGCACATTTTCCAAATAGTATGGTAAATACAGATGTATTTGCGACGGTTTATGCAAGTCGAGAAATTGGAGCATTTGTGTTAACAGATAAGTACTACCTGGCTTTTATTCATAGTAGTCAGATGGTTCGTCCACTTAGATTAGGGGAACAACTTAAAGCAAGAGTAATAGGTATTAGTAGATATGGAAGGTTAAATCTAAGTAGTTTACCACGCGCTTTTGAAGAAATCGATGACGATGCTGCTATGATTTTAATGAGTTTAAGACGAAAACCAACAAAAACCTTACCATTTTATGATAAATCCGATGCTGTAGAGATAAAAAATTATTTTGGTATTTCAAAGTCAGCTTTTAAGCGCGCTTTGGGACATCTATTAAAAAACGGTTGGGTGACGGAAGATAAAGAAAGTGGAACAATTACTTTAGTTAAAGATCCGGATGAGAACGATGAGTGAACTTAAAGATCAAATCGATGATTATTTGCGCTATGCACAATTAGAAAGAGGCTTGAGCGAAAATACGATTTTAGCGTATCGCCAAGATTTAATGGCATTCTTACAATTTTTGGAAAAAGAACAGCTAATATCCTGGCCAACTGAAGCGATTGAAATCGATGCTTTTTTGGCAGAACAAAAAGATCAACATAAGGCTACTAGTTCAATTAGTAGGATGATTTCAAGTTTAAGAAAGTTTTATCAGTGGTTAGCTCGACAGAATATTCAAAAATTAAATCCAATGATCGAGGTTGATCCGCCTAAAAAGGAACATCGCTTGCCAGTAGCTCTGTCAGTTGAAGAAATTGAAAAATTGCTGATGCAGCCGGATGTTAAAAAGAAATTGGGTATACGTGATAAAGCTCTTCTAGAAATGTTATATGCAACGGGAATGCGCGTAAGTGAGTTGATAAGCCTTACTGAAGAAAATGTTCACCAAGATTTGAAGTTGATCAAAGTCTTTGGCAAAGGATCTAAAGAACGCCTTGTTCCTATTAGTGATCTTGCCCTTTCCTGGCTAGAAAAATACGAAAAAGAAGTGCGTGAGCCAATGCTTTTGAAAAATGGCGATTATTCAGAGTATGTTTTCTTAAACAATCGAGGAGGATCATTGACAAGACAAGCTGTTTGGCAAATAATAAAACATTATTGTCAAACGGCTGGAATCGAAAAAGATGTTACTCCACATACTTTAAGACATACTTTTGCCACACATTTGCTTGAAAATGGTGCAGATTTAAGAGTTGTTCAAGAGATTCTAGGACATTCTGACATAAGCACGACGCAAATATACACGAATTTAACACAAAAGCATATTTATGAAGTATATCAAAAGACACATCCACGAGTTTAGGGAAGAATTATGTTAATACCTTATAAAAAAGATTATGAAAAAATTGCCATGGGCTTACTATCATACTTGCCTGACTACAAAAATCTGATAAATTTGCAAGCTGAAATGTCTTTGATTCAAAAAGACAACGAATTCCACCTATATTTATATAGGGATAATAAAAACAATGTTATGGGAATTATTGGAACACAGGAAACTGATAAATTTGTAGTAATTCGTTATATTTCGCTTGCACCAGGATATCGAGATGAGTTGGTTGCTAAAGAGATGGTGATAGAGCTAAAACAAACACATCTTGATAAACAACTTTCAGCTTTACCAGAATATACCTACCTATTAAAAATGCTTGGATAAAATAAATGGAAAATGATGATTTAAAATTAGAATTGCCGAATTTTCAAGGACCGCTTGATTTATTGTTACATTTGATCAAAGTTCAAGAAATCGATATTTATGATATACCGATAGCTAAAATCACTCGACAGTACATGGCATACCTACAGCGGATGCAGAGCTTAAATTTGCAAATTGCTGGCGAATATTTTTTGATGTCTGCCACGCTTTTGCGGATAAAGTCACAATATTTATTACCTAAGAATGACTTCGAAGATGATGTAGCTTACGAGGAAGATCCTAGAGATGAATTGGTAGAGCAGTTGATTCAGTATTCTGTTTTTAAAAAGGCTTCTGAATATTTTAAAGAAAGGGAGCAGAACGTACCGATTATTGTTAGCAAAGAACCAAGTACTTCTTCTGAAAATAAGCTTAATCTGTTGCCTAAAGGAAAGATTTCTGTGTCTGATTTAACTGCAGCTTTTGCTACTGTAGTTAGAAAACAAAAGTTGCGACAACCAGTTGCAGCAGAAGTTAAGTTGCGTGCTAAAAGTATTCCTGAGATGATATCTTTTTTACAAGAAAAACTGACTTTGAATCAAAAAGTAAGTTTTTTCACTTGCTTAAATAATTTTTCTACATTAGCAGATGCAATTGCATTATTTTTAGCGACTTTGGAGCTTTGCAAAAATCATCAAGCAACTGCGTGGCAGATTGATAATTTTGAGGACATACAACTTGAGAAGGTATCATATAATGGATGATAGTAAATTAATACGAAATTTGGAGGCAGTGCTTTATTTAGCTGGCGATGATGGCATTGATGTGCATAATTTGTGTGAATTGCTTAATATTTCTATTCCAGAACTAGAAATGCTAATTAAAGAGCTGATAGAAAAATATCAAAGGGATGCAAGTAGTGCGCTTCAAATTATTCAAATAAATAATATCTATAAATTAACAACTAATCGTGAAGTGAGCTCAATTGTAGAAAAATATTTTGCTAAAGACTTGGCAAAGAATTTGAGTCAATCGGCATTGGAAATTCTTTCGATCATTGCCTATAAGCAACCAATCACTCGAGTTGAAATTGATGAAATTAGAGGAGTAAATTCCTCAGGTGCGATTCAAACATTAATTTGGAGAGGTCTCGTCAAAACTGATGGAAAAAAAGAAGCGCCAGGACATCCTAATTTGTATCGTACAACGGATTATTTTTTGCAGTACTTTGATTTTAAGTCGCTAGCAGATCTACCTTTAATTGAGGACTTTGAAGAAGATAGCACTCCTACAGATTTGTTTGAACAAAATGGTAATTTAGATCCTAAATAGTATATGAAAGGATAATTATGACATTAGAAAGATTACAAAAAGTAATTGCTGAAGCAGGAATTGCTTCTAGAAGAAAAGCAGAACAGATGATTGTTGCGGGGCGCGTGAGAGTAGATGGAAAAGTAGTTACTAAGCTAGGAACTAAGGTAGAAACTTTTAGCAATATTACTGTTGATGGTGAACCAATTGAACGTGAAAGCTTGCATACGTATCTTTTTTATAAACCACGTGGCGTTGTTTCAACAGCAAAGGATGAAAAAGGAAGAAAAACTGTTGTAGATTATTTTGCAGACGTACCATATCGGCTTTATCCTGTTGGTCGTCTTGATTATGACACTTCTGGTGCACTTCTGATGACGAATGATGGTAAGCTGGCAAATTTATTGATGCATCCTAAACATGAAGTAGATAAAGTTTATGTGGCCAAAATTGAAGGCAGTTTGTCTGAGGATGAGATTATCAAACTAAAACAGGGTGTTCGCTTTGATGGACACAAGAGTGCTAAAGCTAGGGTGAGAGTACTAAAAACTAATCCTAAAAAGGATACTCAGTTAGTCCAGTTAACGATTCATGAGGGACATTATCATCAAGTAAAGAAGATGTTCAAAGCCGTTGGACATCCAGTGATAAAACTATCAAGAGAGCGGTACGCATTTTTAGATTTAAAGGGACTAAATTCTGGTGAATATCGGGAATTGTCACGCGTAGAAGTTGACAGATTGCATCGAGTTGATTAGAATACAATTGTAATTGAATATTAGTTTGTTGTCTTCAGGGCAGGGTGAAAGTCCCGACCGGCGGTAAAGTCCGCGACCCACGCAAGTGGCTGAATTCTTAAGTGATACCGATAGTTAAAGTCTAGATGGAAGAAGACAGACACCTTAAAAAGAGAATAACTTACTTTTTAAAGGTCTGTTGCTGAAGCAACAGACCTTTTGTTTATTCAGAAAGGAAGAGTAAGTTATATGGAACGTTCAACTACCGGAGTAAAAAATTTAGCTAATGTAATTGCATATGCACTAATTGGAGCAATTGCTTTTGTGATTATGAAATTTGAATTTCCAATTTTACCAGGAATTGGATTTTTGAAATTTGACTTTTCTGATGTTGTAATTACAATTGGGACTTTTTTGTTTGGAGCAGGCCCAGGAATGTTTATTGCATTTGTTAGAATGCTTTTAGGGTTAGTTTTAAGTGGCTTTGCTTTGCCAAGTGTGGTAGGTCAAATTGCAGCCTTTGTAGCAACAATGTCTTTTGCTTTGCCATTCTATTTCATTGCTAAAGGAATTACTAAGGAAAATAGAAACACTGTAAAAGGCCATTTGTATCCAGTATTGGGCTTATTAATTGGAATTGTAATGATGACTTTGGTTCTATCTTTAACTAATGCATTTATTTTAACTCCAGTATATGCAGTAACGTCTATGGCTAATGTACCACACATTGCTAACTATGCAGCATTGTACAATTTCACTGAAAAAGTCTATCTTGGTCAACTATTACATTTGCCTTCAATGTCAGCTTATATTTTTGGCATTATCGTACCATTTAATTTGATCAAGGGTGCTATTAATGCAGTAGTAGTATTCATTTTATTTGAATCAGTATTAAAGAGCATTAGACCATTTGTAAGAAGGAAATTTAATTTGAGCAAGTAATATTAAACTGACACAGCACTTGGTTGCTGTGCTTTTTTGATAGATTTTTTTATGTAATGATAAACGATATATGTTAAAATCTAGATTAGAAAATAAATGGGAGGAGGATTCTTATGGATGATAATTCCAAGGGTCCATATAAACACTATGAGCGCCCAAATAAACCTAGATCTACCAAGACTAGTCCAGATAAAAAATCATGGAAAGTTTGGCTTGGCTTAATAGTTGTGGTTTTAATCGCATTAGTTCCAACTGTCTATTATTTATCTGCACAGCAAAGAACTGCTAAAGTTTATACCCTTGAAAAAACTAGTAAGAGCGACAGTGCAAAGAGGAAGTCATCAAAGTTGTCATCTAAAAAGGGATCGGTAGAATCCTCGAAGAAGTCAACAGCTTCAAAGAAATCAGTAACTAAAGCTGCGTCCACTACTAAGAAGAATTCGACTTCAGCCAATAATGCTGATACTTATGTAGTTAAGTCTGGCGATACTCTTTCAGGTATTGCTACGGAAAACGGCATGACAGTTGACCAGCTCGCTGAATTAAATGGAATTACTGATACTTCACAGCTTTACGCTGGACAAGTCTTAAAACTTAAATAGATAAAAGAAAGGAAAACGAGTTTTAACTCATAAGTAAAGAATGCAAGTTGCAATTGATGGTCCTGCTTCAGCAGGAAAAAGTACAGTAGCAAAGATTATTGCTAAAAGATTATCTTATATCTATATTGATACAGGAGCGATGTATCGTGCTTGTACAGTAATTGCTAAGAATCATAATTTAGATTATGGCGATGAAAAAGGTATTTTAGAAGCCGTTGCTAGCGACGGAATTGAATTTAAAACTGAAGGTGGAGAACAGCTGGTTTATTCAGCTGGAAAAGATATTTCATTAGAGATCCGTACACCTGAGATTTCTGCAAATGTTTCGCAAGTATCTGCTTTACCAGGAGTAAGAGAAGAAATGGTGAGTTTGCAGAGAAAAATGGCAGGTTCAACTAATGTAGTCATGGATGGCCGTGATATCGGAACAACAGTTTTACCTAATGCTGAAGTTAAGATATTTTTAGTGGCATCAGCAAGATCAAGAGCTGAACGACGGTTACTTGATTTAAAGCAGAGGGGTATTAAGTCAGACCAAACTGTTGAAGAAATTGAAGCAGATATTGCCGCTAGGGACTACAAAGACTCTCATCGTGCAGTTTCACCATTAAAAAAAGCCGATGATGCTGTTGAAATAGACACTACAAATATGACTATTGAAGAAGTAGTTCAGAGCATTTTAGAACAAATTCAAAAAAAGTTATAAAAAACATCGTAAAATAGTAGAAAAAAGTCTCGCTTTCCTATAAAATGGAGATTGATATTTGGGAGGTACATATGTCAGATAATAGTAATCAATTTTTAGACGCATTAAAACAAATGCAAGGAGTTGAGGTCGGAGATATTGTTGATGTCGAAGTATTAGACGTTGAAGATGGTCAACTTGATGTTGGCGTAGTTAACGCTGGTGTTGAAGGTGTTATTACTCGCCGTGAATTCACTACCGACCGTAATGCAGATTTAACTGAATTAGTTAAACCTGGTGAAACTATCAAGGCTTTGGTATTAAAGAGAGCTGGTGGCGATAAGGAAAATGGTGAATTCTTCTTCTCAGTTACCCGCTTGAAGGAACGTGAAGCATTTGATAAGTTGCAAAAGGACTTTGAAGAAGGTAACGCAATTGAAGGTACTGTTACTTCTTCAGTTCGTGGCGGTTTGTTAGTTGATGTTGGTACTAGAGGTTTCTTGCCAGCTTCACTTATTTCAAGTCGTTATGTTTCAGATCTTAAGCCATACATTGGTAAGACTATGAAGCTTAAGATTACTGAGATTGATCCTAACAAGAATCGTTTAATCCTTTCACACAAGGATCTTGTTGAAGAAGAACGTGAAGAAGCTTTTGACAAGGTTGCATCACAATTAGTTGTTGGTGACGTTGTTGAAGGTAAGGTTTCTCGTTTAACTAACTTTGGTGCTTTCATTGATGTCGGTGGCGTTGATGGCTTGGTTCACATTTCAGAAATTTCATACAAGCACATTGATAAGCCAAGCGATGCTTTGAGGGTTGGCCAAGATGTTAAGGTAAAAGTTATCGGTATCGATGATGATAGACACCGTATCTCCTTGTCAATTAAGCAAACTGAACCTTCTCCATTTGAACAAGCAACTTCAAGCTTGAACGAAGGTGACGTTTTTGAAGGTGAAGTTAAGTCTTTAACTAACTTCGGTGCTTTTGTTGAAGTAACTGATGGTATTCAAGGTTTAGTACACGTTTCAGAAATTTCAAACAAGCATGTTGATAAGCCAAGCGATGTTTTGAAAGTTGGTCAAAACGTTAAGGTTAAGGTTTTGAACATTGATCCAAGTGAAAAGAGAATTTCACTTTCAATCAAGGCAACTGAAGAAAATGCTGCTAGTGAAAGTGCACGTCCACGTCGTCCACGTACTGACAATTCAGTAAATAAGAAGTACATGAACAACGATGACAATGGTTTTGCATTAGGCGACATTATCGGTGACCAATTAAAAGATCGTAATTAATCATTAATCAAGAGGGCCGGCTCTAAGTCGGTCTTTTTTGATAGCAAAGGAGATGACAAGACATGTTACCAACTGTGGCAATTGTTGGACAACCAAATGTAGGTAAGTCGACATTGTTCAATCGGATTATTAATGAACGGTTAGCCATTGTAGAAGATCGACCTGGAGTTACAAGAGATAGAAATTATGCTCCTGCAGAATGGTTAGGACATAAGTTTAATATCATTGATACTGGTGGTATTACTTGGGAAGATGGCAAGATCGAAGAAGAGATAAGAGCACAAGCTGAAATTGCAATTGATGAAGCTGATGTAATTATTTTCCTAACCAATGTTCTTTCAGGAATTACGGATCTTGATGAAAAAATTGCTCAACTTCTTTATAAAACTACTAAACCGATAATTTTAGCAGTTAATAAGGCTGATAATCCTGAACAAAGAGTTAATATTTATGATTTTTATAGCTTGGGATTAGGTGATCCAATCCCAGTTTCAGGAAGTCATGGAACTGGGATCGGGGATTTGCTTGATAAAGTTGTCGACAGCTTCCCTGAAAAATCCGATAAAGTTGATGATGAAACTATTGCATTTAGTGTAATCGGAAGACCTAATGTTGGAAAATCATCGATCGTTAATAAGCTTCTTGGTGAACAACGAGTAATCGTTGCAAACATGGAAGGTACTACCCGAGATGCAATTGATACTCCTTTTACAGATGAAGATGGTACTAAATTCCGGTTGATTGACACCGCTGGAATTAGAAGAAGGGGAAAAGTCTACGAAAAAACTGAAAAATATTCAGTTATGCGTGCGCTGGGTGCGATTGAACGCTCTGATGTAGTTTTATTGGTTTTAGATGCAAGTACTGGCATTAGAGAACAAGATAAGCATGTTGCTGGATATGCTCACGATGCTGGTAAAGGCGTAATTATAGTAGTTAATAAATGGGATTTGCCTAAGAAAGACAGCAATAGCGCTAAAGACTTTGAAAAGGTAATTCGTGATGAGTTTCAGTATCTAGACTATGCTCCAATTATCTTTGTCTCTGCAGAAACTGGGCAAAGAATTAATCAATTACCGCAACTGGTAAAGAAAGTTCATGAAAATCAAACTCAACGAATCCAATCAAGTGTGTTGAATGAAATGCTACTAGAAGTAAGTAAATTAGTTCCAACTCCAATGGTTAAGGGAAAGCGGCTTAGAGTGTACTATATAACTCAAGTTAAAGGAAATCCGCCTACATTTGTTGTGTTTGTTAATGATCCAGAACTGATGCATTTCTCCTACAAGCGTTTCTTAATTAATCAATTGCGTGAAAACTTTAATTTTGAAGGTACACCAATAAAAATTATTGCTAGAAAGCGAAAATAATTGTTCAAACCCTTGTTATTAAGCGGTTTCTGTGCTATTTTATCAGTGTGGGAGTAAAGTTCCTCCCAGAATATTTTCTGGTTTTTATAGAATGTATAGTTTTTGACCATGGACCCTTTCCTGGTCAGGAGGTTTTCAATTATGGCAAATAAAGCAGAATTGATTTCAGAAGTAGCTGTTAAAACTCAATTAACTAAAAAAGAAGTTAGCGCAGCTGTAGAAGCTTTACTTAGCTCAATTCAAGAAGATTTAGCTAAAGGCGATAAGGTGCAATTGATTGGCTTTGGAACTTTTGAAGTTCGTCACCGTGCTGCACGCAAGGGTCGTAACCCTCAAACTGGTGAAGACATTGAAATTCCTGCAAGTCAAATCCCTGCATTTAAACCAGGTAAAGCACTTAAGGATGCTATTAAATAAGTATTTTAATAGTGAAAAAGCATTGGTATCCTAATCGAACCGATGCTTTTTAATTTGTTGTAGAAAGATAGGAAAAAAGAATGATGTTTTCTGAACAATTACTAGATGCAATTGAAGGACATGATTTTTCTCAGAGTAAGATCCTATTAAGAAAAGCTTTGGAAAACGATGATCCTGAAGTACTTGCCTCTTTAGCCGAAAATTTAACAGATTTTGGGTTTTCAGATTTAGCCAAAGATGTTTATCGTGATTTAATAGCTAAGTTTCCAAGAGAAGATATTTTTAAAGTATATTTAGCAGAAATACTTTTCAACGATGGTAATGATAATGATGCTCTTACTTTACTGTACGGTATTTCAGAAAGCTCCCCAGCATATCTTGATAGTTTGTTGGTTCAAGCAGATTATTATCAAACTGAAGGCTTATTAGAAGTAGCTAAAGACAAGTTGCTTAAAGCTAGTGAAATTGCACCTAAAGAAGATACAATTAAATTTGGTTTGGCTGAATTGGATTTCTTAGCTGGTGAATTTGAAGAAGCAAAATCGCTTTATGAAGATTTATTGACTAGAGAAAATCAAATTGGAGAGGTTAATTTAAACCAACGTTTATTCCAAACAGAGGCTAAGCTGGGAAATTATGAAGAAGCAGCTGAAATCATCAAAAAACATACAAGTGAATTATTAGATATTGACAGTAAGTATCAAGCAGGGGTAATTCTTCTTTATGCCAATGAAGTTGATGATGCAATCAAACAGCTAGATAGTGTAATTGACCAAAATCCGGATTATGTTAATGCATACCCAATGCTAGCTCAGGCATATCAACTGAAGAATGATTATGATCAGGTTTTGCGTTCGGCTCAAGCAGGGTTGGCTTATAACGAGTTAGATGAAACCCTGTATTCGATGGGAGCAATTGCTGCCGCTAAATTAGGAGAATTGGAAACTGCAGAAGACTTGCTACAAAAGGGCTTAAAAGTAGCACCAGATAATAGTGAACTACGCTTACAGTTGTCAAATGTCTACCTAAGCGAAAGAAAATATCAAGATAATATTGATTTGTTTGCCAAGCTTGATGATGAAGACAAGGATGCACAGGTTCATTGGAACTTAGCACAATCATATCAATTTTTAGAAGACGACAAAAAAGCCAAAAGCGAATATCTTTTGGCTTATCCTGACTATCAAACTAATCCTGACTTTTTGAGACAGATGATTATATTCTTTAATACACAATTTGATAGTAAAAATATTGTTCTTGAATTGCTTCGTAAATATTTAGAACTAAAACCTGAAGATTACGAGATGCAAGATCTGTATAATGATTTGGCTAAATAATTATTTACGTATGAAAAAATGATTTTTCTTGGTTTTATAGGTAAAGCCTTCGCCAAGTGCTTCATGTACTTCAAAAATCGTTATGAAAGCATTTGGGTCTTCATGATGAATTAGTTGCTTAATCTGTGGTATTTCTCTAGGAGAAACTACAACATAGATAACTTTTTTTTCATCCTCTTGATAGCCACCAAGTGCGTTTAAATAAGTAAATCCTCGTTCCAGTTCAAGATCGATCATTTTAGCGATTTCTTGATAGTGATCGGAGATAATTAATAAACCTCTCGCACTATAAGCACCTTGTTGTACTGTATCTAAAACTCGCGAAAGAATGAAGGAAGCTAGCAATGTATACATCATATGCTTTATATCAAGATATGACAGCGATGCGAAAAGAACAACTGCATCACAAAGTAGTAGCATCTTTCCAGATGAAATTCCAAATTTTATTTGAAAGATTCGGGCGATAATATCAGTACCTCCAGAAGTTCCGTTATATCTGAAGACAATTCCGAGGCCAAAACCAGATAACGTTCCTGCTAAAATAGCTGAAAGAAAGAGATCGTGATCTAAATTTAATTGCGTTATAATAGGGAATAGGCGCCAAAGCCAAAGAAAAAACGACAGTGATACGGTGCCCCAGATAGTGTAAGCAAGCAGGAGCTTTCCCATATAACGATATCCTAAAATAATTAGAGGGATGTTCAAAACTAGGGTGGCTAATCCCATGTCAATGTTCCAAAAATGGTGAAGGATCAAAGTTACCCCACTTAGTCCGCCGTCGGCTAGTTGATTAGGAACAGAGATCATATCTAGACTAAGAGCATAAATGGCACATCCAAGGGATACCATGATTAGTTCAAAAGTTACTTTTTTGTAATTTATTTTTGGCATATCAGTACCTCCAAGTTTGTCACTAATAATAAAATAACACAAAAAGAATAGAAATAATATTAAAACGAGTTGGTTTATTTGATGATGAAAATTACAGAACTACCGCAAATTTTTATTGATGCTTTACCTGTTTTGAAACAATTAGAAATTTCAGGCTATGAAGCATATTTTGTTGGCGGATCCGTTAGAGATTTGATGTTACATCGCCATATTCATGATATTGACATTGCTACTAGTGCATATCCTGAAGAGGTTAAAGAGACGTTTGACAAGACGATTGATACTGGAATTAAGCATGGAACGGTCACGGTTTTATATAATGGCCAAAGTTATGAAATAACTACCTTTAGAACTGAGTCGGAATATCAAGATTTTAGAAGGCCAGATCATGTAACCTTTGTGCAAAGTCTAGAAGAAGATTTGAAACGGCGCGATTTTACCATTAATGCATTAGCAATGAATACAAAAGGTGAGATCATTGATTTGTTTAACGGCTTAACTGATTTAGACAATAAATTAGTTAAGGCAGTTGGTAATCCAGAGAAGCGATTTCATGAAGATGCGCTGCGAATGATGCGTGCTGTACGTTTTGTAAGTCAATTAAAATTTAGCTTGGAACAACACACGGAAGCAGCTATCCTCCAACATCATAAGCTACTGAGCAAAATTTCAATTGAACGAGTAAGAGAAGAATTCGTTAAATTAGGCTTGGGTCCAAATTCAAGAGAAGCATTCCAAATGTTTATGGACACGAAATTAAGCGAAGAAGTTCCATATATGGAAGGTAAACAGCATTTATTAGAAGTATATCCAAAACTGCAGTTCAGTCCTAGTGAAGAGACAAGTCTATGGTCAATTATCATTATTTTGCTCAAGTTACAGAATGATCAAATTTCAAAATTTATGCGTGCGTGGAAGAATTCCAATGCAATGAGCGATGAAGTTGAAAAAATAGTAAACTTTTTTGATTTATTATCTGAAACTTCTCCAAGTGACTATCAGCTATTTGAGGTAGGAAAAACAACGCTATTGAATACAATTGATGTGGCTCATATCTTGGGTCAACCGATAGATTCTAAAGTATTGGTTGATCGCTATATGGCGTTACCAATCAAACATAACGATGAATTAGCAATTGACGGTAACTTCTTAATAAAGTTAGGAATTACGCCAGGACCACACCTAGGAAAGATCCTTGAGGACATCAAGAAGCAAGTAATTGCTGGTTTGTTAGAAAACGATATTGATGAAATCAAATCATACATAAAAAAAGTTATGTAAAAAAGAAGGCCGATCGGCCTTCTTTTTTGGTGGATAAATATTTTTATACGTAAAATAAAACAGAAAAGTACATCAAAATCGATCCCAGCATTACAAATAAATGCCATATAACATGGATAAATGGCACGCCTTTCATTGTGTAAAGCAAAGCGCCAAGAGTGTAAGCTACGCCCCCAGCAACCAACAGCCAAAAGCCAGTTGGACTTAGACGATGATATAGATAATTTCCAGAAAAGATAATAAGCCAACCCATAATGATATACAAAATGGTATCAAAGATAACATGCTTGCCTCGATTGAAAATATAATATAGAATTCCAAAGATGGTTGTTGCCCAAATCAATCCAAAAAGTGCCCATCCCCAAATACCACCGATTGCTACTAAAGAATATGGCGTATAGGATCCTGCTATTAATAAAAAAATTGATGAGTGGTCAAATATTTGAAAGACATTTCGTGCTTTAGTAAAAATAAGGCTATGAAATAATGTTGAAAAAAGATAAAGTAAAACTAAACAAGAGCCATAGATCATAAAAGTTACTATTCTCATTGGATCACCTGTATGAGCAGCCTTGACGATTAGAATGACTAGCCCAGCAACAGCTAAGCCAAAACCAATCCCATGAGTAATCGAGCTGAAAATGTTGTCGAGAACATAATATTTATGAGACTGATTTGTTGGTTTTTGCCAAAGTGAAGACAATTTCATGTATTTAACTCCAATCAATTAGTTCGAATTGCGGTTTTTTTGATATACTTACTTTATAAGTTAGTCCATATTTTAACATACTTATTTATGTATGGACGTAATAGAATTGAGGGCATTAAATTGACAAAAATTAAAATAATGACGGACTCTTCTGTTCAATTGACACCTGAGGAAATCGATAGGTACCAAATTACAATTGTACCATTAACAATATCAATTGATGGTAAGACTTATATCGATGGGGAAGATATCAGTCGAAGTGATTTTGTCAAGAAAATGAAGGAATCGGTTGAGTTGCCGAAAACCAGTCAACCATCTATTGGTCGCTTTGTAGATGTTATTAAGAATCTTACTGCAGACGGTAGTAAAGTAATTGGTATTTTTTTGGCTAAATCACTAAGTGGTACAATCGATGCTGCTAGACAGGCTGTTGAAATAGCAGGCGTAGGTGATCAAGTAACCTTAATTGACTCAGAATTAACAGATCGAGCAGAAGGACTGCAGGTTTTAGCTGCTGCTAAAGACGCACAAGCAGGTAAAACTGTGGAAGAAATTATTGCTCATGTGGAGCAACTTAAAAAAGGTCAAGAGTTGAGAATGATGGTTGTCGATCTGAAAAACTTGATCAAAGGTGGACGACTTGGAGCATTAACTGGAAAGGTAGCCACTTTATTAAATATTAGAGTTGAATTGCATATGCCTGATGGGCAGCTGGGTGTTTTCAAAAAGGGTAGAGGAAAGAAATTTTCCAAAGCTTTTGATGAACAGGTTTTAAAAGAAATCGAAGAGAAGAAAGATCGAATAACTGATGTCGGTATTTCCTATGTGGATACTCCAGAAGAAATGGAGTTATTGGCTGATCGAATTCATGAAATCAATCCAAGTATTAATGTACTAGTTAGACAAACAAGCCCAATTGTTGCTACCCATGCAGGTACTGGGGCTTATGCTATTTTGTACATCGTGAAATAAGGTATATTAATGTATCGAGAGAGTTTTTATCGTTTTTTGATGACTCAAATTGATCCAGATTCAACTGATCCAGTTGCAGTATTTGCAGGTAATGCTCAACATGATCAGACTTTTCCAAAGCAGGAACAAAATTATGAAAAGCTTTCGGACTATCTGGAATTAAATGCGAGCTATTTACCAGCAATGAGCATTTTCGATGAAGCATACGAAAAATATCGTGAGAAAATGCAATATTAACATGAAAAGCCTTTTAATAGGTTTTTTTTATGTTCTACAATATTATTAAATGAAGTTGTTACTAAATTATATTAAAAAGGAGATAAAAATGCCAACAATACAATGGTACCCAGGCCATATGAATAAGGCCAGAAACCAGCTAGAAGACAAATTGAATCTTATCGACGTGATTGTTGAAGTATTAGATGCAAGAATTCCTCAAGCTTCAAGAAATCCGATGATTGGTGAATTAGTTGGTCAAAAGCCACATATCGTAATTTTAAATAAAGCAGATTTAGCTGATCCAGTATTAACTAAATTTTGGCAAAAAGAATTACAAAAGACAGCTAATTATGTTATTGCAATGGACTCTTTGCATAACACAAATATGCAAGGACTGATCCATTTAATAAAAAAAGCTGGTAGTGCTAAAACTAAGAAATTTGAAGATAAAGGAGCAGTTAATCCGACTATTAGAATTGCTTTTGCTGGTATTCCAAATTGTGGAAAATCAACGATCATAAATCGCTTAGTTGGTCGCAATGTTGCTGAAGTTGGCAATAAGCCAGGTGTTACAAAAGGACAAACTTGGTTGAAGACTAAATCTAATATTCAAATTTTAGATACACCAGGAATTTTATGGCCTAAGTTCGATGATCAACAAGTAGGATATAAGTTAGCTGCTTTTGGAGCAATTAAGGATACAGTTTTTCATGCAGATGACGTCGCCTTGTTTGTACTTGAATTATTACGTAAATATTATTTGAATGATTTAATTAAGTTTGCACGTTCAAATAAGGAAGAATTAGAGCAGATTAGCAATCCTGATTTATTATTGGCTTTAACTGATATTTATGGCATGAGGGATGATTACGATCGTTTTTCTTTGTATATGTTGCAGAGATTGCGTAAGGGTAAACTCGGAAGGGTAACATTGGATCGATTATGACAATCAAAGAAGTCCAGGAACTATTAAAAAACTACAAGGTTGATGTAGATATACTTGCTGAATTAAAAAAGGATCAAAGGGCTGGAGTACAGAAGGCCGTTAAGTCTTTTGAACGTCGCCAAGAAAAGCTACGTCTCAAGCGAGAAGCTTTTCAACGACGTTTTTCTTATGAAAAAGAATTTTGGCAAGAGAAGAAACTGGTAGCAGGGGTTGATGAAGTGGGAAGAGGACCACTTGCAGGGCCTGTTGTTACCGCTGCCGTCATTTTAGATGAAAATTTTGATCTTTTAGATGTTAACGATTCTAAAAAGCTAACTCCTGAAAAACGCTTGGCGCTTTACCCACAAATCTTATCGCAAGCCGTAAGTGTTTCAGTTGGCGTTAAGTCTTCTAAGATAATTGATGAAGTTAATATTTATGAAGCAGATCGATTGGCAATGGCACAAGCCGTTGATAATCTCGATCGCCGACCAGATGTATTATTGGTAGATGCAATGGATGTACCGGTTAACATTCCACAAGTAAAATTAATTAAAGGCGATGCAAAATCAAATTCAATTGCTGCTGCTTCCATTATTGCTAAAGTTTTTAGAGATCAATTGATGGATGATTATGATCAGCTTTACCCAGAATATTGTTTTAGACATAATGCAGGGTATGGTACTGCTGACCATTTAAAGGCTTTGCGTGAATTCGGACCAACGCCAATACATCGAATGAGTTTCGCTCCTGTTAGAGAATCAGCAAAAAATAAGTCCTAAAAATAAATTTGTAGATAAAAAATTGCAATTTTTGCGTATCTATATATTAGGAGGTTTTTTATCTATGAGTATAAATAAGACTGATTTTTTATTAGGATTAAAATTACAAAGAGGTATTGGCTATGTCAAACTTCTTAGAATTGCTAAAGAACTTGATGTTGATAAAGTTAATCAAGCTTGGATAGATCGCGTAGATTTGCCACAAGAACTAAAGAGTGCAATTATAAAGGCATGTTGTGATGAAAAAACGGCAAAGATGTGTCAGCAAATTAAGCAACAATGCCGAGTCATCAGTTTCTTTGATGACGAATATCCCGAATGTTTACGACAAATATATCGACCACCGTTGATCTTGTTTGCTAGAGGTAACATTGAGTTACTGAAAAAAGATATTATTACAATCGTAGGTTCAAGATTAGCAACACACTATAGTCAAAAAGTGATTGAAAAATTGGTGCCAAATATTGTGGCGTCAGGGAAAGTAATTGCTAGTGGTTTAGCCAAAGGTGTTGATACTATGGCTCATATAGCTACTCTTGAAAACGATGGAGCAACTATTGCTGTAGTTGGTAATGGCTTAAATCATTATTATCCTGTACAAAATCAACTGTTACAAAAAAGGATTGAAAAACGGGGCTTAATTCTAAGTGAGTATCTACCGGATACTATTGCTAAGCCTTATCGTTTTCCAGAAAGAAATCGTATTTTAGCAGGAATAAGTCAAGGAGTAGTAGTTACAGAAGCTAAAGCTAAATCAGGTTCCTTGATTACTGCTAATTTAGCGCTACAGGAAAATAGGGATGTGTATGCGATACCTGGTCCGATCACTAGCGCATTGTCTGAGGGGCCTAACCGTTTGATTGAATCAGGGGCTATTCCGGTAGTCGATTACAGACTTGATGAAAAAGAAACATTTGACAAGGAGGATAAGAATACTTTATTCTCAAGTTGAATAAATAAAATCATATAATCATAAAAGGAAGCATTATATGCCTACTAAAAGTAAAAAAGCAAAAACTAAAAAAAATCTGGTAATTGTTGAATCACCAGCAAAAGCAAAAACTATTGAAAAATATTTAGGTAGAAATTATCACGTAATTGCATCTAAAGGTCACATTAGAGATTTGCCAAAGTCTCAGATGGGAATTGATTTTGAAAATGATTATCAACCAAAATATATTTCCATTCGTGGCAAAGGTGATACGATCAAAGAATTAAAAGCGGAAGCAAAAAAAGCTAAGCAAGTCTATTTGGCATCCGACCCGGATCGCGAAGGAGAAGCTATTGCATGGCACGTAGCGCATGTTTTGAAATTGGATGAGAATCAAAAAAACCGGGTAACTTTTAATGAAGTGACAAAAGATGCAGTTAAAGAAAGCTTTAAGCATCCAAGAACAATTGATATGGACACGGTAGATGCCCAACAAGCTAGAAGAGTTTTGGATCGAATCGTAGGTTACTCATTATCACCAATTCTTTGGTCTAAAGTTAAAAAAGGCTTGAGTGCTGGTAGAGTTCAATCTGTAGCTCTTAAATTAGTCATTAACCGTGAAAAAGAAATCAAAGAGTTTAAGCCACAAGAATATTGGACGATTGAAGCTCAATTCAGTAAAGGTAAAGAAAAATTTCAATCTAGCTTTTATAGCATTGATGGCAAAAAAGCAGAGTTGAAAAATATCGATGACGTAAAAAATGTTCTTACAAAAATTGACAAGAAAGCTAAATTTGAAGTGTCACAGGTTGTTGCAAGCGAAAGACGTAGACAACCAGCAGCACCATTTACTACTTCGACGATGCAGCAAGAAGCAAATAAACGCTTAGGTTATCGTACTAGAAGAACCATGAGCATTGCTCAGCAACTTTATGAAGGAATCAGTTTGGGTAAAGAGGGAACTGTAGGGCTAATTACTTATATGAGAACTGACTCCAAACGGACATCACCAGTTGCACAACAGGAAGCCTCAAAGTTTTTACATGAACAATATGGTCCTGAATATGCTTCTAAGAACCAACGGCACTTTAAGAATCAAGAAGATGCTCAGGATGCTCACGAAGCAATTAGACCGACGAGCGTTTATCGTACGCCAGACTCTTTAAAAGAGCGACTAACAACTGAGCAGTATCGCTTATATAAGCTAATTTGGTCACGTTTCTTAGCTAGTGAAATGACGCCAGCAGTTTACGATACTGTAAGAGCTGATATTGTTCAAAATGGTGTAACTTTTAGAACTATTGGTTCAAAGATGAAATTTGCTGGTTATACCAAGGTTTATGATAATCAAAAAGAAAAAAGTGTTGAATTGCCGGATCTTCAAGAAAAGGATCAAGTTAAACTAGAAAAATCAGATAATAAGCAACACTTTACTTTACCACCTGCTAGATATACAGAAGCAAGTTTAGTTCGGGCTTTGGAAGAAAATGGTGTTGGTCGTCCATCAACTTATGCTCCAACAATTGATACCATCCAAAGAAGATACTACGTCAAATTGGAAGGTAGATCGATTGTACCAACTGAACTAGGTGAGATTGTTGATCAATTGATTGAGGAATTTTTCCCAGATATCGTAAATATCGATTTCACCGCACAATTAGAAAATGATCTTGATAGTGTTGAAGATGGCCAAAAGAACTGGGTTAAAGTAGTTGATGAATATTATCAACCACTAAAAAAAGAGTTGGATACTGCAAGTACCAAGATCGAAAAAATTCAAATCAAGGATGAACCTGCTGGCTTTGACTGCGACATCTGTGGAGCACCAATGGTAATCAAATTGGGCAGATATGGTAAATTTTATGCTTGTTCACGCTTCCCAGATTGTAGAAATACGAAACCAATCGTTAAAAAAATCGGTGTTACTTGTCCTAAATGTGGTAAGGGCGAAATCGTAGAAAAGAAATCAAAGAAAAATCGCAAATTCTATGGGTGTTCACGCTATCCTGATTGTGACTTTGTTTCATGGGATCAACCAATTGGTAGAAATTGTCCTAATGATGGACATTATTTGGTACAAAAGAAGACCAAGAAGAATCTGGTAGTTTTGTGTCCAAATGGCGATTACCGAGAAGAAGCTAAAGAAGATAGTGATGAATAAGATGAAGCTTGTGCTTTATTAATTAGAATTGGAAACGTTGAGATATGCTCAGCGTTTTTTATTTTTAAAGATACTTAATAAAAAGTTGATCATTGGTGATACTATTGTAAGTAGGTTATAATATTTATCAAGTGGAATTTTTTTGACAAAATAAACTAATAAAAGGATGAAGAAGATGGTACAAAAAGTCACTGTTATTGGTGGTGGATTAGCTGGTAGTGAAGCTACTTGGCAACTCGCTAAGCGTGGAATTCAGGTTGATTTATATGAAATGAGACCACAAAAAATGACGCCTGCTCACGAAACAAGTGAGTTTGCAGAATTGGTTTGTACGAATTCAATGAGATCAAATCAACTTTCAAATGCTGTTGGATTGTTGAAAGAAGAAATGCGCCAACTTGATTCTCTAATTATGAGTGCAGCTGATAAAACACAAGTTCCAGCCGGTGGCGCACTTGCAGTTGACCGTGATAGTTTTAGCAAATATGTAACTGAAAAGATCAGAAATTTAGATAATGTTACTATTCATGAAGAAGAAATAACTGAGTTGCCTAAGGAAGGGATTGTAGTTGTAGCTACAGGACCTTTAACTGGTGATAAATTAGCTGAGGATATTCAAAAATTCTCAGGTAGTGACTCACTCCATTTCTTTGATGCAGCCGCTCCAATTGTTGCAGCTGATTCAATCAATATGGATATTGTTTATAAGAAATCTCGCTATGATCGTGGCGAAGCTGCATATCTAAATTGTCCTATGAATAAGGAACAATATGAGACTTTTATTCAAGAATTGATTAAAGCAGAAACTGCTGAATTACACGGCTTTGAAAATAGTGAGGTTTTCGAGGGATGTATGCCAATTGAAGTTATGGCATCCAGAGGATTCAAGACGATGCTTTTTGGTCCACTTAAGCCTGTTGGCTTGGAAGATCCACATACTGTGGAAACGCCTTATGCCGTAGTACAATTGCGTCAAGATAATGCAGCTGCTTCAATGTACAATATTGTTGGTTTCCAAACTCATTTGAAATATGGCGAGCAAAAGCGTGTCTTTTCAATGATTCCTGGCTTAGAGAATGCACGTTTTGTAAGATATGGAAAAATGCACCGAAATACATATATTGCTTCACCTGAAGTATTGGAAGCAACTTATCAAACAAAAAAGCAACCAGGGCTTTTCTTTGCCGGACAAATGACGGGTGTTGAAGGATATGTAGAAAGTGCTGGATCTGGATTAGTAGCAGGAATCAATGCTACACGTTTAGCCAATGGCTTAAAACCAGTAGCATTTCCTAAGACTACGGCTTTAGGTTCAATGGCAAATTATGTAACCACGACTGATGCTAAGCATTTCCAACCAATGAATGCCAGTTTTGCTTTAATTCCAACTTTGACTGGTAAAAAGATTCGTAATAAGAAGGAACGTCACGAAAAAATAAGTGAACGTGGTTTAACTGATTTAAGTCAATTTAAGAGCGATATATTAGATTAATGAAACAAGAACAAGATGAAGTAGCATTATTCATTTCATATTTAAAAAATGAACGCGGATATAGTGAAAAAACGCTTTTGGCATATCAAACGGATTTGTTAAAGGCAAAATCATTTTGGCATGACAATGGCGGTTTTAATGGCTGGACCTTGGTAACAACTCGTGATATTGAGGTATACCTTCAGTATCTTGCTAATCAAAGTCTAGCTCGAAGTTCTCAAATCAGAAAATTGTCAGCATTGCGATCATTCTTTAATTTTTTGGCTAGACGTCAGATTGTCAAGATTGATCCAACGCAGACGATTTCCCTAAAGAAAAAGGACAAGCCACTTCCCGAGTTCTTCTACAGTGAAGAAATGCAACGAGTGCTAACCAGTCTTAATAAATCAGATCAATTATCTAAGCGCAATCTTGCGTTGTTTCGTTTGCTGTATGCTACCGGAATAAGAGTAAGCGAAGTTAGTGAGATGAAAATCGATCAAATAGATTTTTCAATGGATACCATTCTGATCCATGGTAAAGGAAATAAAGATCGATATGTCGTTTTTGATAAAGATACAGCAAGGGCGCTTGCTACATATCTGAACGATGTTCGTTCAGATATGCTAGGAAATGAATCAGACCAGAACTTCGTTTTTTTGAATAATAGAGGTCAGAAGTTATCTGCGCGTGGAATTGAATATATTATGCAGAAAGTTTTTAATGCTGCTGGTATATCTGGAAAAGTGCATCCCCATGAATTGAGACACAGTTTTGCAACGGCAATGTTGAAAAATGGAGCCGATTTGCGAACAGTTCAAGAGCTATTGGGACATAGCAATTTATCAACGACACAAATTTATACGCATGTAACTATGGCTCATTTACAAGATGAATACGAAAAGTATTTCAATAAAAAGAGGAAAGAAGATAAATGACAACAATTTGTTCAGTTAAATATAATGGAAAAACCGCTATTGCAGGGGATGGACAAGTAACCCTTGGGGAAAAAGTCATTGCTAAAGCAACAGCCAAAAAAATCAGAAGAATATATCATAACAAAGTAGTGATTGGCTTTGCTGGTGGTGTTGCTGATGCTGTTAGTTTGCAAGAAATGCTTGAAGGAAAGCTTGAAAGCTACAGCGGTAATTTACGAAGAGCAGCAGTAGAAATGGCGCAATCATGGAGAAAAGATCCAACTTTGCAAAAGCTTAACGCAATGGTAATTGCTTTTAATGACACAGACTTGTTATTGATCTCTGGAAATGGAGAAGTATTGGAACCAGATGAAAATGTAGTTGCAATCGGATCGGGTGGCAATTTTGCTCAAGCAGCAGCTATAGCAATGACGCGTCATAGCGAAGGGATGACTGCTACTGAGATTGCCAAGGAAGCAGTATTAATTGCTTCGGGGATCGATGTCTTTACCGATGATCATATAACTACTGATGAATTATAAGAAAGGCAATTAAGCTATATTATGACAATTAAAACCCCAAGAAAAAT
Source organism: Lactobacillus gigeriorum DSM 23908 = CRBIP 24.85 (assembly GCF_000296855.1). Classification (GTDB taxonomy): domain Bacteria; phylum Bacillota; class Bacilli; order Lactobacillales; family Lactobacillaceae; genus Lactobacillus; species Lactobacillus gigeriorum. Next base: position 39,095 of record NZ_CAKC01000093.1, read on the forward strand.
TGTTGATATCTTAAATCAATATATTATTGGCCAAGATGAGGCTAAAAAGGCAGTGGCGGTTGCTCTTTATAATCGCTACCGCAGAATGCAATTATCTAAGGATATGCAAAAAGAAGTGACGCCCAAGAATTTATTGATGGCAGGTCCTACAGGAGTTGGTAAAACTGAAATTGCTAGAAGATTAGCAAGTATTGTTGATGCTCCATTTGTAAAGGTTGAGGCTACTAAATTTACGGAAGTAGGCTATGTTGGTCGTGACGTAGAGTCGATGGTGAGAGATTTGGTAACGGAAGCTGTTCGTATGGAAGAACAGGATCAATTTAGCCAAATTAGAGGAAAAGCTGAGAAAGAAGTAAATAAGGAACTTGTCAGATTACTGGTACCAGTGGCAAAGACTGAAAATCGCGATTCGATGAATGGATTGATGGATATGATGTCAATGCTCAGAACTATGGAATCCGGAAATCGTGATACTGAAGAAGAAAACGTGACTGATGAAATAAGGGAAAAGCGCTTAGATGTTGCTGAAAAATTAAAGCAAGGTCTACTCGAGAATAAGGAAGTAACCATTGAAGTAGAACAAGCTCCTCGTGTAAATCCAATGGGTGACATGATGGGAATGGGAATTGATGTTAGCTGGATGATGAGTGACTTAATGCCTAAAAAGAAGATCAAGCGAACTTTACCAGTAAAAGAAGCTCGAGAAGTTTTGATTCAAGAAGAATCTCATAAGCTAGTTGATTATGATGCTTTATATCAAAAAGCCATTACTCGTACAACTAACAATGGAATAATCTTTATCGATGAAATTGATAAGATTGTTGCTGGTGCTCAAAAAAACTCTGGTGAAGTATCTCGCGAAGGCGTACAAAGAGATATTCTTCCAATTGTTGAAGGATCTACGGTACAAACTAAGTATGGTCCAGTTTCAACTGATCATATTTTATTTATTGCAGCCGGAGCATTCGCCGAAAGTAAGCCGAGCGATCTAATTCCTGAATTACAAGGTCGTTTCCCAATTCGAGTTGAATTGAATGCCTTGTCTAAAGATGATTTTGTTCGAATCTTGAAGGATCCAGAAAATTCGTTATTGAAGCAATATATTGCGTTATTAAAGGCTGATGGAATCAAACTTGTCTTTACTCAAGAAGCTGTCGAAAGAATTGCTGAAATTGCATTTGATGTTAACCAAGGAACAGATAATATCGGTGCAAGAAGACTTTCTACAATTCTTGAAAAATTGTTGGAAGATGTACTTTTTGAAGGTCCAGACATGGAAATAGGAGAAATAACCATTACTGAAGCCTATGTGGATGAAAAACTAAAAAATATCATTACCAATAAAGACTTAACTAAGTTTATTTTGTAATCGAGGCAATAATTATGAAAATTGGCATTCCTTGTGAAAATGGCCTTTTTCTTGCTTTAGAAAATCCATTGATAGACGCAGAAAAATTATATGAGCTAATTGATGAAAACAGGTCTTTTCTGAGTCAATGGTTACCATGGGCTGAAAATGAAACTTTAGCTGATCTTAAACAGTTTATGGCATATGGTGCTAATGAATTTGCAAAAGGCAAAGCTGCTAATTTTTTGATTTATGACCATGATGAACTAGTTGGCAAAATATCATTGAAAGATATGATTTTCCAGCAAAAGGCGGAAATTGGCTATTTTTTAAAGCAAAGTGCCACAGGAAAAGGTATTATGACTAGAGCCGTAAGGGTAATTACGACTCTAGCTTTTCAAGAATATCAGGTTCAGCGTTTAGTTATTAAGGCGGCTCCACGCAATCTTCCTTCAAATAAAGTAGCTCAAAGAACCGGATTTACTTTCGAAGGTACTTTACGATCAGTTGAAAAGAGTAATGATGGTAGTTTTCTTGATATGAACATATATTCATTGTTGAAATCAGAATGGCAGGGAAAATTATAAGACTCTCCGAATAAATAGATTACTTTTAAAGAGATTGTGATACAATTAACATGAAGAGTTAAAAATGCTTATGTAGAGGACGTATAAAGATGAACTATACAATTAAAAATAATATTTTGACAGTCACAATTTCTAGCAAAGGGGCAGAAATTCAGAGTGTCAAGGGTAGCCATACCGACTATGAATATATTTGGCAAGCTGATCCCGAAGTTTGGAATCGACATTCTCCAATCCTCTTTCCAATTGTTGGCCGTTTGAAGAACGATCAATATACATATAAAGGTAATACTTATCATCTAGGACAACATGGTTTTGCTCGTGATCAAGAATTTGAGGTTGAACGTCAATCAGACGAGAGCATCACTTTTTTGCTTAAGGATTCTGAAGAGACAAGAAAGATCTACCCATTCAGCTTTGAATTACGGGTAACCTATAATTTAATGAACAACCTGCTGGAAGAAAATTTCTCAGTAACTAATAAGTCTGATGAAGAAATGATTTTTGGTATTGGTGGTCATCCTGGATTTAATTTGCCTGCAAATGAAGAAGTTCATAAGAATGATTACTTCTTTACTTTTAAGCCTTCACAATCTAGAGTAAGAATTCCTTTGAATGGTGCTTATCTTGACTGGGATAAGCGTTCATTAGGCTCGACTGATACAATGATAGAATTAAGTGACGAATTGTTTAAGGATGATGCATTGATCTATGTCTTAAAGGGTCATGATAACAAAGTATCCTTGAGAACTGAAACTAGTGGTTATCATGTAAATGTTTGGACACGAGATGCACCATTTGTTGGAATTTGGTCACAATATCCTAAAGTTGCTGATTATGTATGTATTGAACCATGGTGGGGAATCGCAGACAGATCAGATACAGATGGTAGCTTGGAAAATAAATTTGGGATGAATCATCTAGCTCCAAAAAAAGAATTCAATGCAGGATTTAGCATGGTATTCCATTCGGAAAATGAATAGTAATAGTAAGCAAAAAGACATTGGTTTTGATAGCTAATGTCTTTTTAGCTGAGCTAGTTAATAGGTAATTACATCTAAATAATGCCATTTGTAGCAGTTAAAAAATCATCCTACTAATAAAAAATAGTACTAGACCGGTTAAAACGCCATACAGGAAAACTTTCTAATATTTGTTAATAAATGAATACATTTTAGCCATAATAATCGCCCCATATAAAAATAAAATTATGACAAATCACTATAACTAGCTTTCACTATCATGATATCATGTGTGTTTGCATATGTAAAAAATAAGATGGTCAACTAAAATTTAAGGCAACAAATATAGTAGGTATTAATTTATCTAATGAGATAAATTGTATTAAGTCGCTTAGAAGTATCGATAAATATATCTTCATTGATTAATATAATTAATTGACCGATAATAATGCATCAACTATTATATTTTTGTCGTTCAATTTTTTAATTTTTAGCTTTATAATCAAATTTAGGTATCTTAGGTTAATCAATATTGAGATTAATTATGATTATAAAAAACCAACAAGTATCGAGCTTGCTGGTTCTATTTGTTTGGATTATTTCTGATGTTTGGTTTTGTACCAGTAATAAATACCGAAAGGCACCATGTTTTCTTTTCCGGATATAATTCTTTTAATATTGCTGCGATGGCTCCAATAAATAAGAATAATCAAAGTGCCTGCCATGATGCTTAATGCTAAATCTTTAAAAAATAGGGAGGCAATAAAGATCAAAACAACCGCTATTAAACTAGTTAATGAAACCATGCTAGTTAAAAATAGAAGTGGGAAAAAGATCAGGGTGCAAATACCAAAGAATTGCAAATTGTACCCTAAAAGAAAACCTGCGGAAGTAGCAACAGCTTTTCCACCTTTAAATTTTAAAAAGATCGAAAAGGCATGTCCGAGAATAGCAGCTAAGCCGAAGATTAGGCATAGCCAATGAGGTCCTAATTTAAAGAATACTGGTAGTAAAGTAGCAATTGTACCTTTAAAAAAATCAATTAAAAATACGAAGACTCCTGCTCGGGGACCTAAAACTCTAAAGGTATTAGTAGTCCCAATGTTGCCAGATCCATAGTCGCGAATATCGCGCTGGAAAAAAGTCTTACCTACGATCACACCCGTAGGAAATGATCCTAACAAATATGCTAAAATAAGTAGCGATGCAATTTTAAATGCAGTCATAATTAACAACTCCTAATCTATTCGCTATTTTAGCAAAAAACTACTTGTAAATACATGGAGTTGTAAAAATAATTGGAGGTAATTAGGTGGCTAAAGCTAATACTTATGACGATTCATCGATTCAAATCTTACATGGTCTTGAAGCCGTAAGAAAACGTCCAGGTATGTACATTGGATCTACTGATATTCATGGCTTGAATCAACTTGTTTATGAAATCGTAGATAATTCTGTTGATGAGGCAATGGCAGGATTCGGGACTGAAATCGATGTTACTATTCATAAAGATAACAGTATCACTGTACGTGATTTTGGACGTGGAATGCCTACAGGGATACACAAGTCAGGGAAACCAACAATTGAAGTTATTTTGACAGTTCTTCATGCAGGTGGAAAATTTACTGAACAGAACTATAAGACTTCTGGTGGGCTTCATGGCGTTGGATCTTCAGTAGTTAACGCTCTATCAAGTTATATGAAGGTAAGAGTAGTTCGTGATGGCAAAGCTTACGAGGAAGAATTTGAAAATGGCGGTCATCCCATTGGTACATTGAAGTATGTTGGCCCTACTAAAGATAAAACCGGTACAACAATCACCTTTAAGCCAGATGCAACCATTTTTTCTACGACTAAGTATAAATATGAAACCATTCAAGAAAGAATACGGGAATCAGCCTTTTTGCTTAAGGGTGTTGAATTTAACTTAACTGATGAAAGAGAACCGGAACATCATGATACTTTTAAGTATGATGATGGTATTAAGTCCTTTGTAGCTTACTTAAATGAGGGGAAAGGTACGATTAGTGATATTTTCTACTTTGAAGGTAAGCAAGACGGAATGGAAATTGAATTTAGTGGTCAATACAGCGATGGCTATTCCGAAAATTTGGTTTCTTTCGTTAATAACGTTCGTACCTCAGATGGTGGTAGTCATGAGACTGGTGCTCGTTCCGGTTTTACGAGAGCATTTAATGATTATGCCAAGAAACAAGGACTGTTGGGGAAAAAGGACAAAACAATTGATGGGTCTGATTATCGTGAAGGCCTAAGTGCGGTGCTCTCGATTAAGATACCTGAAGAATTGCTTGAATTTGAAGGTCAGACCAAAGGTAAATTAGGTACGCCTCAAGCTCGGTCTGCAGTAGATGCTTTGGTCTATGAGAAGATGTCGTATTATCTCATGGAGAATGGCGAATTAGCTCAAGAATTGGTTAAAAAAGCACAACGAGCTAGAGATGCCCGTGAAGCTGCTAAAAAGGCTAGAGACGAGAGTCGTAATGGTAAGAAAAAACGAAAGAAAGAGGTTTTATCAGGCAAGTTAACCCCGGCTCAATCAAGGGATGCTAAGAAAAATGAACTATTCTTAGTCGAAGGTGATTCTGCTGGTGGTTCAGCTAAGCAAGGGCGCGATCGAAAGTTCCAAGCTATTTTGCCGCTTCGAGGTAAGGTGTTAAATACCCAAAAAGCGAAACTACAAGATATTTTCAAGAACGAAGAGATTAATACGATGATTTATACGATTGGCGCCGGTGTGGGAACAGACTTTAATGTAGCTGATTCCAACTATGATAAAGTTATCATTATGACAGATGCCGATGATGATGGTGCGCACATTCAGATCCTGTTGTTGACATTTTTCTATCGCTATATGAAACCGATGATTGAAGCAGGAAAGATCTATATTGCTTTACCACCTTTGTATCGCTTGCAAAAAGGTCGTGGAAAAACAACCCAAATCGAATATGCTTGGACAGATGAGGAATTAGCTCAGGCACAGAAGCAGATGGGTAAAGGCTACTCGTTGCAAAGATTCAAAGGACTTGGTGAAATGAATGCTGAACAGCTTTGGCAAACGACCATGAATCCTGAATCTAGAATGTTGATTAGAGTTACGATTGATGACGCTGCTTTAGCTGAAAGAAGAGTAACTACCCTTATGGGAGATAAAGTTGAAGCTAGAAGAAAATGGATCGAAGAGAATGTAAAATTCAGAATGGGTGAAGAAGGATCACTTCTTGACTCAGAAGAATAAGGAAGGGTTTTAAATAATGTCATTAAAAGAAAGAATTCGCGAGATGTCACTCGAACAAGTAATGGGTGAGCGTTTCGGAAGATATTCAAAGTATATTATTCAAGAAAGAGCTCTTCCAGATATCAGAGATGGATTAAAGCCCGTTCAACGAAGAATTTTGTATGCAATGTACAAAGACAATAATACTTATGATAAAGCCTTTAAGAAAGCCGCTAAGGCTGTAGGTAATATTATGGGTAATTATCACCCACATGGGGATAGTTCAATTTACGGAGCTTTAGTTCACCTTTCTCAAGATTGGAAGATGCGTGAACCATTGGTAGAAATGCATGGTAACAATGGTTCTATGGATGGCGATGGTCCAGCAGCAATGCGTTATACTGAATCACGCTTAGCCAAAATCTCAAATTTGTTACTCCAGGACATTGATAAAGAAACTGTTAATATGGTATTGAATTTCGACGATACTGAATATGAACCAACAGTTTTGCCAGCAAAATTTCCTAATTTGTTGATTAATGGTTCAACAGGGATTTCTGCTGGATATGCAACCGAAATTCCACCACATAATCTTGAAGAGGTTATTGATGCTACGATTTATCTTTTAAATCATCCAGATGCATCCCTAGATGATTTAATGGAATACGTTAAAGGACCTGATTTTCCAACAGGTGCTATAGTTATGGGCACAAAAGGAATTAAAGAAGCCTATGAGACTGGTCGTGGACGGATTCAAGTTAGAGCTAAATCAACGATTCAAGAAATTCGTGGACATCGCCAACAAATCGTAGTCACTGAGATCCCATTTGACGTCAACAAAGCACTTTTAGTTAAGAAAATCGATGAAATACGTCTTAATAAGGAAATAGATGGGATATCCGAGGTAAGGGATGAGACTGACCGTCATGGCTTATCTATTGTAATCGAACTTAAAAAAGATGCTGATGCCGAAAATATATTAAACTACTTATTTAAGAATACAGATCTACAAGTATCCTATAATTTCAATATGGTTGCCATTGACCATATGACTCCTGTTCAAGTAGGACTTAAGAGAATTCTTAGCTCATATCTTGAACATGATAAAGAAGTAGTAACTAAACGAACACAATATGATTTAAAAAAGGCTGAAGATCGTTTAGAGATTATTGAAGGCTTGATCCATGTTATGGATATTTTGGATCAAGTAATTAAGACTATTCGTGCTTCCAAGAATAAGGCTGATGCTAAAGACAATTTGGTTAAAGAATATGATTTCAGTCCTAGACAGGCTGAAGCTATTGTATCCTTGCAATTATATCGTTTAACCAATACCGACGTGGAAGCATTGGTTAAAGAACAAACTGATCTAAATAAGAAAGTACTTGAATATCGAAAGATACTTACTGATGAAAGTACCTTGGATAAAGAAATTATCAAGGAATTGCGTCAGGTTAAGAAGGATTTTAGCAATCCAAGAAGAACAGAGATTTCTGATCAAACTGCAAAGATCGAAATCGATGAGAAAGCCTTGGTTGCAGATGAGCAGGTAAGAGTATTGATTAGTAGGGACGGTTATCTTAAGCGTTCATCATTACGATCCTATCAATCTACTAGCGATGATGACAACGGATTGCCTAAACGTGATCAGGTTATCTTTGAAAAAGATATATCGACCTTAGCTAACTTATATTTGTTCACTAATAAAGGAAATCTGATTTATCGTCCAGTTCATGAATTAATCGATACTAAGTGGAAAGAAACCGGTCAGCACCTTTCACAAGAGATTGGCTTGGCAGCAGATGAACAGATAATCCGCGTGTTTGAAATTCCTGATTTTGAACGGGATGATTTGACATTTGTTTTAGCTACTAATGATGGCTACATTAAGCGTTTAAACTTGAGTAATATCCAGCCTACAAGAACGTATCGTTCACGAGCTATGTCAGCAATTAAGTTGAAAAACGATAATAGTACTGTTGTTAGAGTTGATTTAACTAGCGTAGATAGTAAGCAGGAAATTATGCTCTTTACGCAAAAAGCATATGCTGTTCGGTTTGATTTAGCAGAAGTTCCAGAATCTGGAGCTAAAGCAGCAGGTGTGAAGTCAGTAAATCTCAAAGATGATGATAATATTGTCGCTTACGTTTTAGCTGATCCTGCTTATCTTGACTTATTACGAGTAGGGATTATTACTAATCGTGGAGCATTTAAGCAAATGCAGCTCGATATTATAAATAAAGTATCACGTGCCAAACGCGGAGTTTTAGTACTTCGTGAATTGAAAAATAATCCTCATAGGATTGCTGCAATTCAATTATATGGTCAAGATCATCTCTTGAAGATAATGACCTCAAGCGATCGCAAGTTAGAAGTTAATACGCTTGACTTCCCAGTAAATGATCGTTATTCAAATGGTTCATTTATTGTAGATACAACAGTTGACGGTACACCGGTAGCAATGATTTTAGGTAAACCAGTAGCTAATGGTGATAGCAAAAGTTTGTTTTAATATCAATTAATAGAATCCTGTTGATGAGATTTCGCAGACCATCAGCAGGATTTTTATTAACTGTTTTGATACAACAATTTATTGCTTATCTTTTAGGGATGTAAACGGTATGTCGTTATTGCTTATAGTTCATCTTGATTAATGATTTTTGTATTATTTAGAGTAAAGATTATCCTTGTACAAAATTCTCAGCCAGATTAAATTTGCTGGGCTTTTTTTGCGATAAAAGTGTTAATATTTTGACAGCTGACGAGTTAGGGTAGACAATGGAGTTGTAGGCTTATTGATTAATAATTATTTACTTAGAAAGAGGCAAAATTATGCCTAAAAGTGATACGATACTATCAGCTAAATCTTTACGCTATTTTTTACAGCTGATTGATACCATGAATTACACGCAAGCCGCACAAATCTTGGGGATTACCCAGCCAGCTTTAACTCAACAAATCAAGAAATTAGAGAAAGCAATTGGAGCTCCTTTATTTGGTCAAATTGGGAAAAAGTTATATCTTACTGAAGCTGGAAATGAGATGAAGTCAGCGGCTGTTGAGTTACTTAATACAATCAACTCAGTAGTTGATGATATTCAAGAATTTACTCAATTAGATAAGGGTACTATTACCATCGGGATATTGAAGACATTAGATTTGGAAGTTCTAGAAGATTTTCTGATTTCTTTTAATAAAAAATATTCCAAGATTGTTTTAAACGTTGACACTTATGAACGTGAAGAATTATGGCGGAAACTCGATTCAAATGAAATTGACTTAGCGATAATGTATCTTCCAGATACTACTAAAAAGGATGAGATCAATCTTCACAATCAATACGAGCATAAAGCTCTTTATGATGATCAAGTGGTAATTCTTACACACAAGAAGAATTTAGAGTCGGAAGATGAATACCCAGTTTCAAGATTTTTAACTAGAAAGTGGGTAACTTATCCTGAAAGTTTCTACTTAACTCAAATCATGAAAGAGAGTTTTGGTCAACGAAATCAACTTGATATTAAGATGTTTTTACCAACAACAGCTCAATTAGTTGATTTAGCTACTAAAACTGGTTATGATACGTTTGTTACCAAATCATATTATGAAAATAATAAACAAAATATCAAACTAACACCAATCTATCTAAAGAAAACAAAACAATTCTACATTTCAATAATATATAGAAAAGGAAAATTAGAAATTCCAAGAATAAAAAATATTCTGACTGAGTGGAATAAATTCTTGGATAAAAAGGATTATTCTAGTAGACTAGAAGAGAAACATTAATTTTAGTATTGGAGAAGAGATTTAATGGAAAAAGAATTTGTTTTTGGTCATCAAAATCCAGATACTGATGCCATTGGCACTGCTATCGCTTATTCATATTTACAAAATAAATTAGGTTACAATACAGAACCAGTTGCATTAGGTGAACCTAATGATGAAACTGCTTATGCATTGAAAAAATTTGGCTTTGAAGCTCCTACGGTAATCACTACTGCAGCTGACAAGGTAAATGCAGTAATGCTTGTGGACCACAACGAACCTCAACAAAGTGTTTCTGACATCGATAAGGTTAAGGTTACCCACGTAGTTGATCACCACAGAATAATGAATTTCAATACCGCTAATCCATTATTCTATCGTGCAGAACCAGTAGGATGTACTTCAACTGTTGTTTGGAAGATGTTCAAGGAGAACAAAGTTGAAATTCCTCAAAACATTGCGGGAATTATGTTGTCCGCTATCATTTCAGATACATTGTTGTTGAAGTCACCAACTTCTACTGATTTTGATAAAGCAGCTATTGAAGATTTGGCAAAGATTGCTGGTATTGATTACCAAGAATATGGCTTGGCTATGCTTAAAGCTGGTACTAACATTGCTTCAAAATCTGAAGAAGAATTAATCGACTTAGATGCTAAGAGTTTTGAATTAAATGGTCACAATGTTCGTGTTGCTCAAGTTAATGTTGTAGATCTTCCAGAAGCCATGGAAAGAAAGGCAGCGTTTATTTCAACCATGGAAGCTGCTTCTAAGGAAAATGGCTATGATATGTTCATGCTTTTAATTACTAACATCTTAGATTCAGATTCTCAAGCAATTGTTGTTGGTACTGATGAAACTAAGAAATTGTTTGAAAAAGCATTTAATGCTACATTGACTGATTCATCAGTAGCATTACCTGGCGTTGTTTCAAGAAAGAAGCAAGTTGTGCCACCATTAACTGAAGCTTTTGAAAACTAAGAATTAAAGAAGACGACTATTCTGATTCTATAGTCGCCTTTTTTGTCGAAAAATATTAAATGAGGAGCGGATTTTATTGTTACCACAATTAGATTTAAAAAATGTCAAGGGTCCAAAGGCTCTTATTAAGACCAATAAAGGTGATATAGAGATACAATTATTCCCTGAAGAAGCACCTATGACAGTTGAAAATTTTGTTCGTTTAGCACAAAAGGGATATTATGAAGATACTACTTTTCACCGCGTAATTAGTGATTTCATGATTCAAGGTGGAGATCCTAAAGGTGATGGAACTGGTGGAGAAAGTATCTGGGGACATCCCTTTGAAGACGAATTCTCTAGAAACCTTTTCAATATACGAGGTGCACTCTCAATGGCTAACTCTGGTCCAAACACTAATGGTAGCCAGTTCTTTATTGTTCAAAATAAGAATATGCCTAAACGCTACATTAAACAAATGGAGCCAGCAGGCTATCCTAAAGCAATAATTACTGCATATAAGCAGGGTGGGACTCCATGGCTTGATGGAAGACATACTGTGTTTGGTCAGGTTATCAATGGAATGGAAGTAGTAGATGCAATTGCTAAAAGTAAAAAAGATAAGATGGATCGTCCAACTGATCCGATAACTATTTCAGCAATTGAAATTACCGAATAACTAAAAAAGACGCAAGTTCAAAATGCACTTGCGTCTTTTAGTTTTAATTGACTTCTTTCAACAAAATGATAAAGGCTTTACACATTCTTTCAGCTTTGTCTTTAGGAAGCTTCCTTAATTCATTAGCTACTTTCTTAACGAAAACAGGTGTACTGTCCAAAGAAACCTCACTGCTTTTAACAGGTTTCGAACGGTAAGCATTATTAATAATATCAGGAGTAGTTGTATTCAAAGCACGTGCAATTGAATCTAACTTTTGAATACTGATATTTTGATCCTTAGTTCTTTCTAAACGAGAAATAAAGTTAACAGAAAGATCACTTAATTCAGCTAGATCTTCCTGAGTTAACTTTTGTTCGCGCCGACGACGCGAAATCTCAGCTCCCAAATTTATAGTCATGAAGTACTCGACCCTTTCACTTAAACTAAATATACGATATATATATTATATAAAAATAAAGCTTAATTTAACCAATTATGTTAATAAATTTATTCTTTTATTATATAAATATATCTATTAAAACATATAAAAAAGATATATTTTACGCTGGGAAATAAGATGGTTAAATATCTGCTCATAGTTTTTTATCCATGTATAAATGACACAATGTCAAGATATTGTGGATAGAGAAGGAACAATTGCATTCTATGTATTTATTTCTTCAGTTGAATATATTTTAGAACATTTCTTATTATTAGGAAAATATTTTGTATTAATAATCGAAGAAATTAAACTAAATGGTAAATACCTATAAAATAAAGCGCTATTATATTGCAATTGTTTGAGTAATTGCTTTGTGAAAATTTTGTAAAAATTGTAATACTAAGATAGCATTAATAAAACAAACAAGTCTCATGACTTAGATCATGAGACTTAATCTGTGTAGACCATCCAAGTGATTATCTGGATAATAACAATTATTATTGCCAATATAGGTAAAAAGAAAGTAGCAGCAATTGCTAAAATAAGAAGAATGATATCTAGTTTAGCATGTAATCGAACTACATTGAATTCTTTATCATTCAGATTAACATTGTTATCAATAAGTAAGAAAAACTGTAATGCATAATATGACAAACACCAAAGAATATAAACTGAAATGTAAAAAATTTGAGGTAAAGTAGCAAATGGATATTTACTGATCCATCCAGTAGCCATAGGAAACAGACTCATCATAATTAGCCAAATCACATTAGCCAAAAAACCCGTTTAGAAATATTGGTTACTTTAGCGAATAAGCAATGATAGTTGTACCAAAAAGCCATTGCAATAGTAAAGCTAACGATATACGCGATAAAATAGATGATTGGATTCTTTAGACTACTCAATTTAATACCTGTAGGTACTTCAATTTGTAAGGCCATGATGGTCATTAAAATAGCAATTATGGCATCACTCAAAGCTTCAAGTCGACTTTTATTTATCAATTTGAAACACTCCTAACTTTTTATTATTAAACCAATAATCAATAATAATGTAGCATGAACTAGTGATCATTACAATTTTAAAGAGATAGGAGAAAGCTCAGATACAACTTCGTATAATATATATTATGTAAAGTAAAGCGAAAATAATGAAGAGAGGTAGCAAATTATCAATATTGAGATGACTTATTACGAATTGATTTAATTAACAAACTTATGTTTGTTTTTAAAATCTAACAAATAATTATATGAATAACTGAGTTGCGCTTGAATGTGCTTATTCATTTTAAAATGCCAAAACTCCTCCGTATGATAATTCTTTTGCTGATGCTGAGATCGCAATTCTGTGGCAATCTAAATCAATTTTAGTGATTAGTTGTAAGTTGTAGTTGTTAAATTGTTGTTATGAGATTCAAAAGTTATTAGTTGTTAGTAGTATGATCAATAATGGAATTATCGATTGTATTAACGATAATGCTTGTAATGTAGAATTGGATTATAAATATCAAGGATATGAAATAATTTGTTGCTGAATAATCGATCTCGTTTTTATGCTTTCATTAAAACTATAATTTTAATGAAAGCATATTTTTTTTAAAACTATAGAGTATTGTGCTAAATTTTGTTATGACGATAATATGATCATAATAGTATTGATTGAAATTATCCAAGCATCTAGATAAACAAGTTGAAAGTAAAGATTGCTGTCATACTATGCAATACATATTTAATAGTAAATTTCTTTTCTATATAATGTGTTTTGCCTATGTCCTATTCTCTGCTTTAGTATTAGATTCTTGACTTGCTATCTTGTAGTAGCCTTTAGCTCTTTCCTCTTTAGGATACAAGCAAAACCACTGATATTAGAACTTAAATGATATAATTTTCTTAGTTTATTTTTTGACGAAAGTAGGATAAATATGGAAACTCAACGTTATCTTAGATTGATTCAAACAGAACTCGCAAATATGCCTGATTTTGTTAAAAAGTATAATTTGAATACACAACACTCGCTTACTACTACCTATCAATATCTTACTGAATTACGGCGCTTTTTTGATTGGTTGCGTAGCGAAAATTATGATCAAGCTAAAAAGAATGCTGATCTAGATTATCATACACTTGAGCATCTAAGACGAAGTGATGTGATGTTGTATATCGATTATTTACAACATAGTAAAAATCAACAAGGACACCTTAATTCCCCTACGACAATTAATCGTTCTATTAATGCCATGAGATCATTTTTCAAATATATGACGATTACTTCTGAAGCTCAAGATGGCAAACCGTATTTTGAGCATAATGTTATGTTGAAAATCAAATCTTTGAATAATACACAAACTTTGAATTATCGGGCTCATATTTTGGAATCTCATATGTATACAGGAGAACGGAAGTTTGATTTTTTGAATTTTATACAAGATAGGTATGAAAAAGAAGCTACAAATCGCCAATCTATACCGGCTTTTAGATTGAATAAAGAACGAGATCTAGCAATTATTGCGTTGATTTTGGGAACGGGCATAAGAGTTTCAGAATGCGCTGGAGTAAATTTGAAAGATTTAAATCTTAAAGAAGCAACATTAGATGTGATTCGCAAAGGTGGACAAAGAGACAGCGTACCAATTGCTGAATGGAGTTTGGACTATCTTGTTCAATATTTGGATATTAGAAATAAGCGCTATAATTCATCTGAAAAAGACCAGGCACTATTTTTAACAATTTGGCATGGCCAAGTAAGACGGATGACGCCTAGTGCTATTGAAAAGATGGTAAGTAAGTATTCTGCAGCATTTGGACATCCGTTGACTCCACATAAATTAAGACATACGCTTGCTTCTGAATTATATGGAGTTACTAAAGATCAGGTCCTAGTTGCACAACAATTAGGACAAAAAGGCACCACAGCTACTGATCTTTATACGCATGTTGATCAAAAGAAACAACGACAGGCATTAAACAAAATATCTGATAAGCAATAACAAAAATATAATAGTAAAATGCATAACAAAAATGTTATATATTATAATAGTAAAAATATTATTGATAAAAATAACAATTTTATTATTAGTCTCACTGCTGAAGAATATAGATAATATTTTTGCTATTGCCAATAACAAAAAAACAAAAAGAAAAAATAAGAATCTTCCCTCTATCAGTGATATCTGTAAGAAAGAAGATTCTTATTTTTATCGTAAATCAATTTTATCTATGTCGATCATCCAAGCAATAGCAACAGATTTTTCGCCTAAATGAGTTGCTATAACAGGACTAAATTCTGCCTCATCAATTGGCAATTCTGGAAAATTGCTTGAAATAAATGACTCGATTTCTTTTGCTTGAGTCAAATCATTAGAATAGAATACAAAGAATCGCAATTTATCTTTATATGATAGTTCTGCAGTTCTTTGTAATGCTAACTTTTCAATTTTAGAAACTGCACGCTTCATAGATCTAATCTTATCAAAGGCTACAATTTGTCTATCTTTAAAAGTTAACAAAGGTTTGATATGAAGCATTGTTCCAATAAAAGCACTTGCATTGCTTAGTCTTCCACCACGACTTAAATTGTTTAAATCATCAACAACGAAAAGCTCATCGATTGTATCTCTAATCTCATCTAATTTCTTGATGATCTTTTCGGGTTGTAAACCTAATTTGATCATTTTTGCAGCAGCTAAAACCAAGTATCCCTGTAAGCGAACAGTCATCTTGGAGTCATATGGATAAAGATGATATTCAGGATTATTTTTAGCAATATTTTTAAGCGTATCGTTGTACCCTGAAATTCCACCTGATAGCGTGATGTCTATAATCGCTTCGTATCCCTCGGAAATTAAACGATTATATAGCTCAATCATTTTACCCATGCTTGGTTGAGAAGTTTTAGGAAAAGCTGCCCCTTCTCTTTGAGTTTGAAATAGCTTTTCTGAAGTAATGTCAATTCCGTCGAAGTATTCTTTATCGCCAATGATAACGGGAATTGGCATCACAATAATATTATTTTTTTCTATCTCTTCATTTGTCAGCCCAGCAGTGCTGTCTGTTACCAATGCTATCTTCATAAATAGCCCCTTCACTAATTGAATTTATATAGGCAGATTATAGCATAAAAAAGCTATTTATCATAATTGATCAGATGTTTCTGTGAATTCAGATAATTTAAGTAATTCCTTTAAAAAGATTGAAGATACATCTGAATTAATTTGATTGAGTAGCCCCCGTTTTATCAATTCTAGAGTTTTAGCTAGTTCAGTAGCCTTTTCCATTCCTGCATCATTTAGACAGACATTTTTGCTTGAATCACTATCGGAACGTCTGATAGTGATGAGTTCTTGAGTTTTCGCTTGTTGCAATTGCCTACTTAAAGTAGATAGAGAAATGTTCAATCCTGCGGCTAAATTACCCATGGTTAAAATCTCGTTGTTATGAGTATAGAAGAATAATAATATTCTAGTTTGTGAAAGATTCAATCCGCATTTGTGATTTATTTCTCTTTTGATGTAATCAGCAATTGTATTAAATGATAAAACATCCATATGTTTAAACCTTTTCTGTGAATAAGAATATACTGCAATTATATCATTTTATTTACTTTTATGGGTATCGGTTTTTCTGAAGCTGAGTTTATAATTATAAATAAGCTAAAACTTATCGACAAAAATATGTGTAAAAAGTACTATCGCAAAATAGTACGCTTTTTACATATAACGCAAAATGTGTAAAAATTAGTGTTTATTGGTATAATAAATCAAGTATTTCGAGGTGATAATATGGCATTTGATGGATTATTTATTCATAGTTTATTGACAGATTTAACCCCTACTCTACTTGAGGGACGTTTATCAAAAATATATCAACCATTTAGCAATGACTTAGTCTTGGTATTTAGGAAAAATAGAAAAAACTATTCTTTGCTGATATCAGTGAATGCTCAATATCCACGAATCTATTTGACCAACCAATCAATTTCAAATCCAGATAAAGCTCCTACTTTTGTCATGGTGCTAAGAAAGTATCTTGAAGGATCTGTTTTACAGTCAATTGACCAAATTGGACTTGATCGAATTATAAATTTCCATTTTAGTAATAGGAATGAACTTGGAGATCAAGTCCAATTAGTACTATCTGTTGAATTAATGGGACGTCATAGTAATGTGATTCTGTATGATCAACAGGATAACCATATAATTGATTTGATAAAGAGAATTAATCCTGATGAAAATCGAGCAAGAATGTTACTTCCCAAGGCGAAGTATGAATTACCACCATTAAATCCAGGGATTAATGCATTTAAATTGACTAAAGACGTATTTGATACATTAGTTAAAGAAACACCTGATGTTTCTGAACTGGTTAAAAAGTTTTCTGGATTAGATCGTGATGATCGGCTTGAACTAATGGGTTATTTGGAAGATGATTTGTCATTTGAATCATTGCAAGCATTCTTTGGACAATTCTCTCGTCCCAAAGGGGTAACCTTACTTACCCCAAATAATAAAAGAAAGATTTTTACTTACCTACCCTACCATTTAGATCTTCAAAAAGAGAGTGTCGATCCTGATATTAATCATGCTTTAGATGAATTTTATGAGTATCAAGCAAATCGAGATTGGGTAAAACAAAAATCTGCAGCAATTGAAAAAGTTGTAAAAAATGAACAAAAGAAATTATCTAAAAAGCTAATTAAGTTAAAGAATCAACTAGATCAAGCTGAGAACTCAGAAGGTTACCGTATAAGAGGTGAGATTTTGAATGCCAACTTATACTCGGTAAAATCAGGGATGAAAGAAGTAAAACTTCCAAATTATTATGACAATAATAATTTGATAACAATAAAATTGGATCAAGCATTATCGCCTACTAGAAATGCACAGAAGTATTTCAATAAGTACAAGAAATTACGTAATTCGATTAAGCATGTTAATGAACAAATTCAAATTACAAAAGTAAATTTGGATTATTTTGACTCTATTCAAACTGCAATAGATAATGCTGATCCAGAAGATATTGATCAAATAAAAGATGAACTTGCTAGTCAAGGCTATATTCACAAGCAAACCAACAATCGACGGAATAAGAAAATTACTGAAAAAGTCATCAACAAATTCCGACTAACGTCCGGGAAAATCGTTTTAGTAGGTAAAAACAATTATCAAAATGATTGGCTAACCTTTAAAAAAGCCAATAAAAATGATTATTGGTTCCATGTAAAGAATATTCCAGGATCGCACGTTATTTTGACAAGCGATGATCCAACTGATCAAGATATTGTTGAAGCTGCTGAGATTGCTGCTTACTTTTCTAAGGCTAAAATGTCAGCTCATGTTCAAGTAGATTATGTGATTGATAAACGCGTTAAGAAGCCTAATGGTGCCAAACCTGGCTTTGTAATTTATACAGGGCAAAATTCAATCGAAGTAACGCCTAATAAGGAAAATGTTTTAGCTAAGAAAATAAACTAAAAAAACTCAACTATATTGATACCCAATGTATCATAGTAGTTGAGTTTTTTTGTTTTAAATTGGTTGAGTAGTTAATGCTAAAGCTTCTAATACATTCAAAATTAGTTCAGTAGTTTCAATACTTGAAAATACAGGGATATGAGTAAACAATGCTTGATCTCGAATTCTGATTGCATCATCACTGGCAGTATCAGATAAATTAGTAATATTAATTACCATGTTAATTTTGTGCCGTCTAATTCGGTTCAAAATTTTATATGAATCCTGATGGATTTTTTCTACAACACCTGTGGTTATACCTGCTTCTGCTAAGACATTCGCTGTTCCTTCTGTGGCAATTAATTTAAATCCTAAACGATCAAACCGTCTTGCAAGTGAAATAATTTTATTTTTGTCTTCATCTCGAACAGAAATAAAAATAGTTCCGTAACTTGGAATATGAAGGTCACTTGCCTCATATCCTTTGTAAAGAGCTTTAGCTAATTGAGTATCTCTACCCATTACTGATCCAGATGACTTCATTTTAGAATCAAAGGTATTTTCACTATGATAATTGATAAATGAGAAGACCGGCATTTTAACATGGATATAGTCATTAGTTGGCCATAATTCTTCTTTGCAATTAAGTTCGGTTAATGATTTGCCAATAAGGACTTCAACAGTATAAGCAGTCAGATCATTTTTTAATGCTTTGGATAAAAAAGCTACGTTGTGTCCTGCATAAGGCTTAATTTGCAAAAGAAAGATTTTGTTTTCTACTTTTAAAAAGTGCAAATTGAAAATGCCTCTGGTATGAAGTTTTTTGATAAAAGTAATTGCACTGTTAGCTAACCGGTTTTGCCCTGTAATAGAAAGATTCTGTGGTCTGAAGACTGCGATTGAATCTGAAGCATGAGATCCTGTTTGTTCCAAGTGTTCAATAATTCCTGGGATAGTTACATTGGTACCATCAGAAATTGCAGTTACCTCATATTTTTGGCCTTCAATAAATCTAGATATGGTAATTTTCTCTGGATTATTTTCGTGTAGGTATTTCTTTACTGCAGGTAAATCATAAACGACAGCTGATTTTTGCTTTATATTATGATCGAATCCGCCAATTAAAATTGGAAAACCAAAGCGATCGGTAAATTCAATAATATCATCAATGTTTGTAGTAACTAATGAAGGTACTTTTTTGATAAACCCATTGTCATCTAATTCTTCATTGATTAGCGAGCTAATTCCAACAAAAGGATCAAAATCTTCACCGATTATGTCAATACCATGGTCACGCAATTTTTGACTTAGAGAATTGACTTTCTTACCAGAGAATTGGATAAGAACTTGGTTAATATGTTCTTTCTTTGTAATAGCTAGGATATTTTCAACTGTAATCGGATCAAAATATACACGATCAAGATCTTTATATCTTGAAGAAACTGATTCACTATTATTTGATAATAAAATAGTAGCATAATTATTGTTATGTAAAGTCTTAATTACGTGGCTTAACATATAATCAAATTCATTAGTAACCGAAACTTGTAGTGGTAACATACCGATTATCAAAATCTTTTTATCAGCTTGTAGCGGTTCAAGTTCATTTTCAACATCATAAGCTGAATAATAGGCATTAACATTAGGCCGATGAAAACCTGCAGAGCCATCAAGTTGAATATATGAAGGTCTAATATTGTATTTTTCAATTAATCGATCGATTTTTTGAACTGTTTCATTTCTTAAATTGGCAATTATTTCGTTGGTAAAACCATATCTTTTTGCATGTGATAAAAGATTAGCGTCAAGTTCAGTAGCGGATTTGATTTTTCGAGCATGATCAACAATATGTTTTAGCTTTTGATAATAGATTGGATGAAGGTGAATAGAATTTTGCAGTTCGGCATACCCTGCTCCTTTGGCAATGGCTGCTAGTGTCTTTATTAAGTGAAGATCATCTGGAGACTTCAATTCGTCGATAAGTTGAGCTTTATCTTTAAAAAGTGAAGTTCGCAGAACATACCAAGCTACATTCGAATTCATTGTAGAATCTAAAGCCTTTAGAAATGCTGATTCAAAATTACGGCCAATACCCAATGCTTCCCCACTTGCCTGCATTAAATTTCCTAAATGATAATGGTTTGTTCCTGTCTCGGTTAGTGACCAATATGGTGCCCTAATAGAAATCGTATCTAAAGTTGGCTCAATTGCTGCACATAACCCAGATGCTGGATCAGTTATTTCACTTAGTTGGTAACCAATCGCAATTTTAGCTACTACATAGCCTACACTATAAATTCCTGATCTTTGAATCCAAGCAGCACTTCTTGTCAATCGTGATTTAATGCTCAAAACTTTAGTTTGAATTTGTGTTCCATGATGCTTAATTGCAAAGTGAATGCTGGCTATTCCTACAATTTCCAGTTTATTAACTATCTTGCTGGAAATAGATCTTAATTCTTGAACCTGATCATTGTTAAGTGTCAAAGCGGGCATAATTGCTATTGAGTCACCAGAGTTAATACCAACAGATTCAAGTGAATCAATAAAGTTTATAAAAACCAAATTACCTAGTTGATCACGTATTACGTTAACAGTAATCTCTTTCCAAGATGATAGATCTTCTACAAGATGATAGTTTTTCCATGAGAAATCATCATTTTGATGCTCATTTTTAAAATAGTCTAGTAACTTAGAAGCGGTGTCAAAACGCAAATGCTCATTATGGACATACTTATGGTATTTGGTCACTTGAACTGGAAAAACCACACTGTCTTTTACTTGCTTTGCTAGATTAGCAATTTGATTGACTAGTAAACGATCATTCAGTTGCCATGATAAGTTTACGTTAACGCCTATTTCAGATAGAAACTTATTACGTTGTTTTTGATCATCCATTGCTAAAGCAAGATGATTAAGGGTTAACAATCTAATATGCATCTGCTGAAGAATACCATCCTGAAGTAATTTCTTAGCAACTTTTAAACTGGTAGTTGAACCAAAAGCGGTAATTATTGCATCTGGTTCTTCCATACGAAGAATTCGCTTGAAAAAGTCAAGTGTCATCGGTTCAAGATAAACCGTCACGCCTTCTCTTTTATCTGTAGAAACTGTTGCTGGGTTTGGGTTAACTAAAACTACATGGATGCCCTCTTCAACTAAAGCATCAATCGCATCATTAGCAAGTAAGTCCATTTCAGCAACGCTTCCAACAAGAGTTGGTCCAGAACCAATTATTAATACTTTATCAATATCGTTTTCTAATGGCATAAGCTTACTCCATCATATCTAAAAAAGCATCAAAAATTACATTAGCATCAAAACTACCAGGAGCTCCTTCCGGGTTAAAAGCAGTGGCAATAACCTGATCTTTTTTATTGCAATACCCAGCAAGAAGTTCGGTATGTAAATCATAATATTCGCGGTCCAGATGAGTTTTAACGCTATCTGGTAAAACAAGTTGATCAATATTCATCGCAGTTTGCCAAAGAATATTGCTGTTTTGCTCAATTACTGGGAAATTGATACCGTTAAACATTTGAGGCAAAGGAACTAATTCATAATCTAGGTAGAAGCTTAGGACTAAAAAGCCTAATCCAATACCCAAAATAGGATATTTCCGATAAAAAGTATCTAGAATCGGTTTTAACTTTGCTACAACTTCTTCGGGTTTACCTGGTCCATTCGAGATTACAATTGCGTCAGGGCGGATATTTTCAATATCAGAAACTGTAGTATTGTATGGTAAAACCGTAACATTGACTTTTCGCAAAGATAGTTCGCGTAATAAAGAATGTTTTAAGCCAAGATCAATAACTGCTACAGTTTTACCTACATTAGGTGCAGCATAGGCATTTTTAGTTGATACTAATGAAGAGCGATTCTTTGGTAAAACTAGTGCTCTAATTTGGTCAAAAGCATGTTCATCATCTGTATCCATGATCGATGCTTTGATTGTATTTTCTTGAACTAACTTATGAACTAGCGCCCTCGTATCGACATTACAAATACCAGGAATATTTTTTTCTTCTAAAAAAGTTTTTAAGTCTTGAAAAGCTGGATTGTTGGAAATACTTCGGGCAATATCAGACACGATAAGTCCTTTAATTGTAGGATCAATACTTTCATAATCAATTGCGTTGATTCCTGAGTTACCGATCATAGGAGTAGTAAACACAAGAATTTTACCCGCATTTGTCGGATCAGTTAATGCTTCTTGGTAACCATAATTTCCTGTCTGAATTGCTAATTCACCAGTTGAGATAATATTTGCTCCTATTCCCTCTCCAGAAAAGGAACTACCATCTTCTAGAATCAAGAATCTCTTCATAGTAAACCTCTTACATTCTTTTACGTAAAGTTTCTAAAGTATCATGAAAAATTGTTGGAACGGGGGTTGAAAATTCTAACCAGTCATTAGTAGTTGGTTGATTAAAGCCCAACACTTGCGCATGAAGAAATTGTCCGTTACCTTTCAATGTGTTTTTTAGTCCATACAATGGATCCCCAGCAACCGGATGACCAATATAAGAAAGGTGGACTCTGATTTGGTGAGTTCTACCCGTTTCAAGTTGGCATTGAATTAAACTAAAACCTTGATATTGTTCAAGAACTTTAAAATGAGTTACAGCATGTTTTCCATTTTCAACTACGGCCATTTTTTTGCGGTCAAGTGGATTTCTTCCAATTGGTGCATCGATTTTGCCAGCTTCCTCACCAAAATTACCATGAACAATTGCTAAGTAAAGACGTTTATTGATTTTATTAGCTAATTGATATTCAAGCGATTCTCTAGCAGTGGGAGTTTTAGCAATCATCAATAAACCAGATGTATCTTTATCAATTCGATGAACAATACCTGGCCTAAAACCTTCAGGGCTTGATGCTAAATCTTTAGTATGATAAAGCAAGGCATTAACTAGAGTATGATCTGGGTGACCAGCTGAAGGATGTACTACCATACCCTGAGGCTTATTTACTACAATTACATCGTCATCTTCATAGATAATATCTAAAGGGATGTTTTCAGGCTCTAAGCTTAGAGGCTTCAAAGCAGGTACATGAACTTTTACTTCATCATTTAAAATAACCTTATAAGAAGCTTTTTCTTTTTTATTGTTGACAGTAATTTCTCCGTCCTTGATCAATTCACCTACTCTTGTGCGAGATAAATCTTCAATTTGATCGGCAATATATTTGTCGAGACGAATACCAGCCTTGTCTACGGTTAAATTATAGTCGTTGGTCATTCTATTTTTCAGCCCCCTCTTTTTCATCAAAAAATAGTAAATAAATGAAGATAATAATTACGCCAACGGTAATTGCTGAATCGGCTAAGTTAAAAATATTGAAATTGACAAAATCCAATTGAAGCATATCAATTACGTATTTTAGGTGTAGTCGATCAATAAAGTTGCCAATGATACCGCCCAAAACAAATGCAAGACCGATATCAAAAAGTTTATTTGAGTATTTTCGACTAAATAAGAAATATAAACAAACTCCGATTGCTACCACACTAATGATGTAAAAAATAATCATTTGACCGGGTAGTACGTTCCAAGCAGCGCCGTTGTTTTGTAAATAGTTAAAGGATAAAATTCCAGGAATTACTTGATGAACTTCTCCAAGATGATAATTGCTAGCAATATATCCTTTAAGAATTTGATCTAAAACAACAATAATTCCACTTATTAGTAAATAAATTAGTTTCATTTGGTTTCACTATGCCTTACTTTAAATTTCTATCTAACAATTATAGCAAAAAATACTATTACTACGTTTTTTAATATTGAAATCATATATAATGTATTTAGGTGTAAAGAAAAGAGGTATTGATATGAAGATTGGTGTATTAACCGATAGTTCAGCGTATTTATCAAAAGAACAAATTAATCAGTTCAAAAATGTAAAAGTGGTCCCTATTCCCATTATTTGGAAAAATTCTACATACTATGATTTAGTAAATATTGGTTATGAAGAATTTTACGAAAAATTAGCACAAACTGACCAACTCCCTACCACATCACAACCATCACTCGGTGAATTAAAAGGAAAAGTTGATGAATTTGTTAATGAGGACTACACAGATTTAATTGTAATACCTATTTCTAGCGGGATTTCAAGTTTTTACTCTTCAATTGAATCATACGTCAAAGATGAAGAGCGAATAAAGATACATTTGTTTGATTCTAAAGTTACGTGTGCTGGTCTTGCTAACCTAGTAATGTTGGCGGCTAGAATTACTCAAGATAAAAATGTGGATCCAGTAACAGTTATTAAGTATTTGGAAAACTTAAGATCGACAATTCAAGTACGATTTATCGTTGATGACTTGAATTACTTGAAACGCACAGGACGTTTGTCAAATGCAGCGAGTTTTGTTGGTGGATTATTAAATATCAAACCTATCTTGGCAATGGACGTCCAAGGACAAGGAAAAATCTCGGCAATTGCTAAACAGCGTCAATATCATCGCGCATTTAATTATATTGAAAAGGATTTTGCTAAATTAACCGAAGCTGTAACTTACCCAATTTATAGTACAGTATTTGACGCATTGGATGAAAAGAGAAAGAGTGCATGGTTAGATGAATATCGCACTAAGTTTCCAAATATAACTTTTGCTAGTAGCATAATAGGACCAGTTGTCGGTGTTCATGTCGGGCAACACGCTATTGCAATGATTTGGCACCGTAATATTGCATCATATTTTGATGACAAAGGAAAATTATTGCTAATAGAATAAAAACTTATATGGCTTGGCTTGAATTATTGGTTCAATTCAAGCCTTAATTATTTTAAATAAAAAATATACCAAAGTTGTTATTGCAACAAATTTGGTATATATCTTGAAAATTTTCAAATCGAGTGCGAGTTATTCGGAACTTTTTTTTCCAATCGTAAGATCAGGTAAGACTTTACTTGGGGTATTTTTACTTGATAGATACTAAAAATACGCCAATGGTATAAAAGCTTGGGTTTTGCACTAATTTGCTTTCTTTTAGAATAAGGAAGTTTAAATCCATCCTTAGAATAATAAGACTGTGATATTGTGTATCCAAATAAAATAAAAAATATCACTAAAATTCCAATTGCTAACCAATTTATTTTGTCGGTACCCTCATAAGTTACAATTAGTCCAACGAACAAAACTATAAATAGCCAACTATAGTAGGATAACCCTTCTTTGCCCAAAAAAATAAAATATTTACGCTTATTCATAGTGTCCTTTTCTAATAGGTTATTTTCACTTGAAGATTACTATGATCGCTTGTATCATACAATGTCTTAAGATATATGCGATATTCAGGATGTTGCTTAATTAAAGTTTGATATTCTTGGGATGCATGAATATTATTTAGCTCCTGAGCCTTCAAATGATTATGCCCTGTATAAAAATTGTAGTTCATTTTGGCAAAGAGTTTGCCCATTTTTCTAATCAGATCAAGGTTGTTATGGTATTTTTTAAGATCTGATTGCATTAAATCAGCTGCGATCGTTCCTAACTGTAAATTTTCAAGATAGTTATCAAAGTGATCTAAAGTATAATTTTGCTTCTCCTCTTCAGTTAAGTATTTATGCATATTGAATTCTTTTCTTACATAAGTAATATGATGTGAGTGGATTCTTGTAACGCCATAGCCCTGATCATTAGAGCAAAAACTTGAAGTTACAATTTCAGTTGTTGGAGTCATGTCTTGTGGCCCCATAATATTTTGAGCATGAATATGTCCAGAATATGCCAATTTTACATTATATCTTGAACATAACCGTCGCAATTCAACAGCATCATCAAGAACATAGCCACGATTAACAGCCGGATTATGTGCATATAAATTATGATGCATAAAGATTATTGGACGTAAATTATTTTTGCTAGCGTATTTTAGACGCTCTTCAACCCATTTTAGTTGCTCTTTACCGATCGCTCCTCTAGTATGTGGTGTCTCAGTAGTTTCCTCTTTACCATAATAATTAGAATCTAGCATCAACAAATAATAAATCGGATTAAGTTGAACTGCATATGCGAGCGAATTGTAGTCAACGCTGTCAGCCAAAGCATAGCTTTTCTGAAAAATATTTTTCCAAAATCTAGGACTAATTTCTCCAGCGAAAAATTGCTTTTTTCCGCGAAATTCCCTAGCCCAGCCATCAAAAATATCGTGGTTTCCAGGAACTACCAATAATTTTGTGGTTGACAATTTAGTAAAGATTTTTGCAAATCTTTCAGCTGATACTCGTTCACCATTGAAAGTAACATCACCTGTGACTATAATCGCTGCGGGCTTTTTTATTTCAGCCATTCGGCAAAATGTACTAAGGGCAGTTTCTTGGTAATACAGATCTTTTCCTTGACTAGTCTTTTGCATACGTGAAAAAGCTTGTCCATTATCATGTAAACTGTCAGCTATTAAATGAGTATCGGAAATTACCCATATCTCAGTATTCAAATCAGAAGTTATCATCTTTTATTTACCCAGTATTGATAGAAGTCTACTCTTAGATTACCGTTAAATAGTTTCCGTTTCTTAGTTGCTTTGCGACCAAAGTATTTTTCAAACTCCGGAGCAGCAGTTAGATAATATTGGTTAAAACTAGTCATTGGACGGAAAATATTGCCCATTTCTTCATAAAGCTTGTTTGCTGATTCTTTATCTTTTAATCTTTTACCATATGGAGGATTGGCAATAATAATTCCATTTTCCAAATCAGTTGCGAAGTCCTTTACTGCGACTTGCTTGAAGCGAATATCTTGTAAAACTCCTGCATTGTGAGCATTAAGTTTAGCCACTTCTAGAATTGATTGATCAATATCACTAGCCCATATTGGAGCTTCGAGTATTTTTACTTTAGTCTTTGCTTCTTCTAATGCTAAATAATGAGCTTCTTGATCAAACCAATCAAAATTGTCAAAAGCAAATTTTCGCCAACTTCCTGGAGCAATATTTTTAGCAATTAATGCTGCTTCAATTGCTAATGTTCCGGAACCCGTCATTGGATCAATAATTGGATGACTGCCATCATAGGGAGTTAGGCGCAATAACCCAGCAGCAAAATTTTCTTTTAAAGGTGCCCCACCATGTTCAACACGATAACCACGCTTAAATAAGCTGTCACCTGTTGTATCTAGAGAAAGACGAACAACGTCCTTATAGATATGAACATCTAATGGATAATAGCTTCCAGTTTCGGGTAAAAAGCCTCTTCTATGATATTGGTCAATCATTTTATCAACGATTGCTTTTTTAGTTATTGACTGAACATCTGGTTCAGAATGAAGTTTAGATCTAACACTCCTTCCCTTTACCGGAAATTGTGCGTCTACAGGTAATAAAGTTGCCCAGGAATAGTCGTAAACTTGATCATAAAGCTCCTCAAAACTAGTAGCTTTGAATTCTATTAGCAGAATCTTAATTCGATCAGCAGTACGTAACCATAAATTGGTTTTAACGATATCACTTTGATCACCTTCAAAAAAGACCCGTCCATTTTCAGTCCTTGTCTGATAACCTAGACTTTGCAATTCTTTAGCAACTACGCTTTCAAAGCCTGCTCCCATAGTTGCATATAGAGTATACTTTTTCATAGATTTTCTACTTTCATAAAATTTAAAAAAGAGTTGAGCCTCAATAAGAAGCTCAACTCTGCCTTGTGAATTTCTATAAGCCACGTTTTGTTCCGATAATCTTGGCAAATTATCTTCTGCAGCCATCTATCTTTGTAAAAAACAATCTGATCTTTAGTTCATTTTCTTAGATCAAGACGCCCCCACCAAATTTGGGTTGCACGCTCGCAGGGTTTACCTCGTTCCACTAAAGTCGTTTCCAACTTTACTACGTCACTGTGGCACTTTTAAGGATAGTAATGCATGTTCTAAAAGAATTTAGCACGTTTTCCGCCGTGATTTAAATTAAATCCTCCAGCTTATTAGGCTGAATACGATCACTACAAGCATCTCAGCTTGTGCGTGCGTGGACTTTCCTCAGCTAACATAAAGCTAACCGCGACTGCACAAAATTCACACTATCAAACATTATAGCAAAGTTTATTGCTTTTGTAAGTGTATAAATCAAATTCCTATTGATTAATTTTCTGATCCGTATATCTTTTGTTCAAGATTATAAACTTTACGTTCCAAGGTTGAAATTCTTTGGATTATTGCCATATTAGTAGAAATTTCACCTTGATCAAAGCTACTTGAAAAATCAGTTACTGGATTAACGCGTCTTTTTGGCGTGTATGTTTTAATTTCTTCTTCTGCTGGTGTTTGATGGGCTTGAGCTTGTTTTGCCTTGTTGGCTTCCATTAACTTTCTTTGCAGATCACCAATTTGACCATAGAGATCTTCGATAATTTGCTGGAAAACTTCATAATCAGAAATGATTTGATCTAAATAAGTATCCACTTCTGTAGGATCATAACCCTTAACCTTATTTCTAAATGTTTTCTTTAAGATATCTTCTGAAGATAATTTAACATCACTTAAATCTGCCATATTGAAAAAACTCCTTTTTACACTTAACTTTTATTTTATCAAAAAGGTCCACAGCAATAAACAATGTATAACCACTTTAGAAAACATTTAATATTCAAAAGGATCTTTTCTTTGTGACTCTTCGTATTCTTGAGCAAGATCTTGTAGTTGGAAAAAGTCGATTAAGTTCAATTCATAATCATGATTTTGCTGATATTTATTGATTAATTCATAATCAAATTTAGGCTTACCGGGAAATTCGGGATCATAGATCATTAATGCACTATCCGTGTGTAGTAACATGAAATTTTGATAATTTCTAAGTTGAACTGGACTATGATAATCAGAATTAGAAGTCGAGGCATAAAAGTCTACTTGATCTTTTAAAGCTAGAAATTTATTTTGATTATCTTCATTCCAACGATGAGCAAAATTTTGATATGGGGTCATCATTGATACCTTTAAAGGATATTTCTTCCTTAATTCTAATCCGACCTCTATTGCATATTGTTCAACCCCTAAATTTGGGCCAGTAATCAGCCAGTCAAGTTCTGCGTCTTCTAGTAAATTGGTTAAAGTATTGGATAATGCGTATTTAATAACTGCTATTTTGGGATCCTTTTGACCGAATACATTTAGTTCATAATTTCTATATCCTGTAACCCATAAGCGTTTCATTAATACCACATGACTCCTTATTCAAAAAAATCTGCTTTATTGCTATAATGCTAACAGGAGTGATTATCATGGTCAAATATCCAAGCGGTAGTTTACCAATTTTTCAAAAAGATTTTAAACAGCCTAAAATCAGAAAAGCTTACCATCATAAAAAGGAAGTAAATTTTTCTGATCGTGGTATGACATTGGAACAACAAATTAATGAATCGAACCAATATTATCTGGAAAAGGGAATTGCGGTAGTTCATAAGAAACCTACTCCAATTCAAATTGTAAAAGTAGACTACCCACGCCGTTCTAAAGCTGTTATCAAAGAAGCATATTTTAGACAGGCTTCAACAACAGACTATAACGGCGTTTATCAAGGTTTTTATTTAGATTTTGAGGCTAAGGAAACACGGAATAAAACAAACTTTCCGTTAAAAAATTTCCATGAACATCAGATTTACCATTTAGATGCTTGCTTAAAGCAAGCAGGAATATGCTTTACAATTATTGGATTTACTAGTTTGAAAAGATATTTTGTAACTCCTGCAAGTTTCGTAATAAGTAAATGGCATGAAAAAAATAGTAGTTCAATGACTTTGGAGGAAATTGAGAACAATTCAATTGAGATTAAAAGTGGCTTTCATCCTACACTTCCATATTTGGAGGCAGTAGATCAGTTTATTGCAGATAGGAAAATGAATAATGGCAAATAATACAAATCGAAGAAGAGCTGTTCAAAAGAAAAGAAGGTCAAGCCAAACAGAAAAAAAGAGTAATATTTGGCTAAAAATTATAAAATGGATCTTTTTAGTTGCAGTAGTTATCGTTGTTTCTGGAATAGGTCTTTTTGCTTACTATGCCAAGGATGCTCCAAGTATTAGTCAAGCTCAATTGCAAAGTGGAGGCACTTCGAGTTTATATACTAATGATGGTAAGTTTCTGCTTTCACTTGGTACCGAAAAAAGAATTTATGTCAAAGATAGTCAAATTCCTCAACAATTGAAAGATGCCGTTGTATCAGTTGAGGATAAACGTTTCTATAAAGATACTCTTGGCGTTGATCCAATTCGAATTGTCGCTTCAATGATTGCCAATGCTAAAAGCAATGGCATTGCTGCTGGGGGTTCAACGATTACTCAGCAACTAGTTAAGCTAACGGTTTTCTCTACTGCTGCTTCTCAGAGAACTTTGAGAAGAAAAGCCCAAGAAGCATGGTTAGCGATGAAAGTGCAAAGAGAGTTTACCAAAGACCAAATTTTAGAGTTCTACATCAATAAAGTTTTCATGAATTATGGAAATTATGGTATGGGAACTGCAGCAAACTACTATTATGGTAAACCTTTAAAAAAATTGGATTTATCACAGACTGCAATTTTAGCAGGGATGCCGAATGCTCCAGTTAAGTATGATCCTTATGTTGCACCAGACAAAGTAAAATATCGTCGTGACATCGTTCTTCGTGCAATGCTAAATAACGATAAAATTACCAAGGCGCAATATGAACAAGCAATCAATGAAAAAGTTACCAAGGGTCTTAAAAAGCAAAAGAAGAATACCGAATCTAAGTTGCGTCAAATTGATGATCCATATATCAAAGAAGTGATTTCAGAAGTTCAGGATAAAGGCTTTGATCCCTACCGCGATAATTTGAAGATTACCATTAATATTGATCAAAAGGCACAAAACCAACTCTATCATTTAGCTAATGGTGGTGAAGTTCCTTTTACTGATAATAAAATGCAAGTTGGTGCAACTGTAGTTGATCCTAATAATGGACATGTTGTTGCCATTTTAGGTGGTCGTCACTTACCTTCAATTCAATTAGGATTGGATCGAGCAGTTCAAACTGGACGATCGACCGGATCATCAATTAAGCCTGTTTTAGATTATGCACCAGCTATTCAATATTTAAACTGGTCAACTGCTAAAATTCTTGATGACAATAAATATGTCTACCCTGGAACTAATATTCAATTGTACGATTGGGATAACAGATATATGGGAGCAATGACCATGCGTTATGCTCTAGAACAATCTCGTAATGTTCCTGCCGTTAAAACTTTAGCTGAAGTTGGAGTTTCAAAGGCATCAGTATTTGTTAAACGAATGGGTATTAACGTTCCTGCTAATTCTGGTTTATCAGTAGCTATCGGTGCAAACGCTTCTAGTTTACAAATGAGTGGTGCTTACGGTGCATTTGCAACAGGTGGAATTTACCATAAGCCACAATTTGTTTCCAAAATTGAAACACCTGATGGTTTAACTAGAAACTATGATTCTACTGGTGTAAGAGTTATGAAGAAATCGACTGCTTACATGATCACCGATATGTTAAAAGGCGTAATCAAATCAGGTTCAGGTACAAAGGCACAGATCCCTGATTTATATCAAGCAGGAAAAACAGGATCAGTAAAGTATTCAGATGAAGAATTGGCCAAATA
Organism: Lactobacillus gigeriorum DSM 23908 = CRBIP 24.85; assembly: GCF_000296855.1. Classification (GTDB taxonomy): domain Bacteria; phylum Bacillota; class Bacilli; order Lactobacillales; family Lactobacillaceae; genus Lactobacillus; species Lactobacillus gigeriorum. The sequence goes on from NZ_CAKC01000093.1 coordinate 71,087, forward strand.
CCCTGCTTATGCAGCAACACCAAAAGATTCTTGGTTTGTTGGTTATACGAGAAGTTATGTAATAGGTATTTGGACTGGCTATGATAATTTAAAAGATGGTACGATTGCTGGAATTGGTCAGTATTCTGCTCAACTCTTGTATAAGAGTATGATGACGTATTTGATGGTTTCGAAGCCAAATACAAATTGGGTAAAACCAGATTCAGTTGTAAGAGCAAAGATTGTTAAGAATTCTAATCCACCTCAAGTTGCATATGGTCGTTCAGGAACATGGGAATTGTTTGTTAAAGGCCATACTCCTGCTGGTATAGTGGATGATGCTAGTTATGATGAAGATGATGAACAAACGGATACTAACAGTTCACAAGATACTTCTGTAAGTTCACAGTCAAGTTCATCTAGTCAGGCAAGCTCAAACAGTAGTTCAAGCAGTTCTAAGGAACGCCAATCATCAAGTACACAACAATCAGCTAATGAACATTCTGAGGCGAATTCCTCTAGTCAAGGTCAATCAAATAATAATGAAGAAAATCATTCTTCAAGTAGAAATTAGTAATAACTAAAAATAGCGCTAGATAGTTGTTTAACTAAAACAACTCTAGCGCTATTTCTTTGATTTCTTTGCTTTATATTTATTTTTTCGGTGGTAAATACGAATATGGATCTCCCTTAGCTCTTGCTGTCATGGTGTATCGTCCAAAATGGATCATGGCATGATGAGTATGGATCCATTCATCTTTAGGTAATAAAGCCTCTAACCTTTTTTCAATTTCGTGTGGCGTAGCCTTTTCTGGCACAATCCGGAACTTTTTAGAAATTCTTGAAACATGAGTATCAACAGCTATAGCTGGAATTCCAAATCCTTCTGCTAAAACCACATTTGCGGTTTTCTCACCTACCCCAGGAAGTGTCATTAAAAGCTTCTTATCTTTAGGGACTTCTCCCTGATATTCATCATTGAGAATTTTGGCTGTTTCCTTTAAGTGTTTTGCCTTGGAATGATATAAACCAATTATTGCAATATCATCTTCTATTTGTTTAATGCTTGCATCTGCTAATTCTTTAGGCGTAGGAAAATCTTCCATAAATTTGGGCATTACTCGATTAACCATTTTATCAGTTGTTTGAGCACTCATCATTACTGCACACAACAAGTGAAAAACAGTGTCCCACAATAATTCGCTTTGAGCTCCAGCATATAGCTGATTAATTCGATTAAGTACATCGAGAGCATCTTTATCTGCCAAAAGTTCCTTATCCATCATTTATTCCTTTGCAAATATGTTTGTATTTCTTCGACAGTTTTTAGGTTTCTACGTTGCCAATTTAACAAAATCCGGTCAACGTATTTTAAATTATACACTTGTGATAATACCGCTTCTCTCAACGCAAGTTCAATTATTTTATCTGAATAATGATCAACGTTAAGCCAAGCAGCTATTTCTTCTCTTTCAATTGGACTCAAATATCTTCCAAACTCAATTTCAAATTTTCGAGTTAAGCTGTTTAATGGATTGTTTTCGAGGTATGTTGAGGATCCAATATATTGTGAAGATGTAGTTGCTTGAGGAACAATTTCTTTTTCCAAAACCTTATCTAATTTACGATATAAAGGGGCAAGATTGTACTTGTTGCCGATTTTACCCTGACCATCTTGAGTTTGGTCAATTATAATCAAATCCTGATTGATGAGTTGTTGAATTACGCTAGCTACTTGATTAGCCGTCATATTTGTATTAGCAGCTATTTTTTCATTTGTAGGAAAATCTCCCCCCTTTTGTGAAAATGCTTCAAGTTGGATTAAAGTGATAAATCCTGGATCACTAATATTCAGTTTAGGATAGTATGCAATCAAACCATTTTGAAGAGTGGTAAATCCAAGGTGACGATAATCTTGAAATTCCATGGTTAGGTTACCCCTTTCTAGATAAAAAAAGCAGAGCTAAACGCTCGGGCTTAACTACTGCTTCTATATTGTAAATATTAATTATGGACGTAAACGGTTCATAGTTCTTGGGAATGGAATAGCTTCACGAACATGGTCAAGCTTACAAATCCAAGCAATAACTCTTTCAAATCCCATACCGAATCCTGAGTGAGGAACACTACCGTATTTACGCAAATCTAAGTACCAGCTGTAATCTTCAAGATTTAAGCCAGCAGCTTCAATTTGAGCTTTAAGAGTGTCATAATCGCTTTCACGTTCAGATCCACCCATAACTTCACCATATCCTTCTGGTGCTAATACATCAGCACAAAGGTATTCATTAGGATTTTCTGGGTCTTTCTTCATGTAGAATGGCTTAATTGAAGTAGGATAATTGATTAAGAATACTGGACGGTCGAATTGTTCAGAAATATAAGCTTCATCTGGAGCACCAAAGTCATCGCCCCACTTAAAGTCGCGACCTGCATCTTGAAGCATTTTAACTGCATCATCATACTTCAATCTAGTAAAGTTACCTTCAGTTGTTGGACGAAGCTTTTCAGGATCTCTTCCCAACATCTTTAATTCATATTGATTATTTTCAAGAACTTGTTTAGTGATATATGCTAAAAATCTTTCTTGTAAATCAAGTGATTCAGCATGATTCATCCAAGCCATTTCTGGTTCCATCATCCAAAATTCAGTCAAGTGACGACGAGTTTTAGATTCTTCAGCACGGAAAGTTGGTCCGAAAGTAAAAATCTTACCAAATGCTGCAGCCCCTACTTCACCGTACAATTGACCAGATTGTGAAAGATATGCATCATGATCGAAGTACTCAGTATGGAATAATTCAGTTGTTCCTTCAGGAGCTGAATGAACGAAGAATGGTGCGTCGAACTTAATAAAGCCTTCTTTTTCAAAGAAATCTACAGTTGCTTTAAAAAGAGTATTTCTAATTTGCATAATTGCAAATGGACGACGACTTCTTAACCACAAGTGACGGTGATCCATTAAGAAGTCAACACCGTGTTCTTTGTTACCAATTGGATAGCCTTCATTATTAGTTACTACTTGTAAATCAGTAATTTGAATTTCGTATCCAAAGTGTGAGCGTTCATCTTTGTTGATGATTCCTGTTAAATAAAAACTAGCTTCTTGATATAAAGATTTTGCAGTTGCAAATACTTCATCAGAAACATTTTCTTTTCTTACAACACCTTGGAAAAATGCACTACCATCCCTTAATTGTAGGAAAATAATTTTACCGCTTGAACGTTTATCTGTTAACCAAACATGCATTCTGACTTCTTCGCCAACATGCTTGGAAGAATCCTTAATTGAAATTAACTCTGTCATAAATTTACTATCCACCTTTTATTTTTACTGCCTATATGATACCAAAAAAATCATAAATTATCGACCTTATTTATTTCGGTTCCATTTTTAAAATTATACATTAAATAGCCGATTTTATCATTTGGATTTTTATAGGAAACCTCCCATACAGGAGCACCTTCATACCATCCTAAATTGATCATATTAATAGTCTTTTTAGGATAACTAGTTTTAAATTTATCAGTTATTTCCTTTTCAGTAAAGCCTTTTTTTGCTTCGTACAAAAATGCCTTCTTTCGTTTTGGTAAGTATATAAAGTAATAGTTGTTTTGCTTTTTATCTTTACCGGCTAACGCATAAGAATTTGTGCCACGATTCAAGTGATAGTACTTATTAATATTAGTAATAGGAGTTTGGTTAATAGCGACATTTTTCATCTGTTGGTCATTAGTACGAACAGTCTTACCAGAAAAATAGAAAATAGCAATACTTGCGAAGTAACAAACAATCACAATTGTTACTACCCAAATAATGAATTTAACTGTTTGACGTGTATCATCATTTATCATGTTTATCTATCTCATCCCTTAAATCTATTTTTGAAATTATTTTAGACGCAACAGGAATTGACTCTAGAAAGGCCTTACCATAGTCCATTGAAAGGATTCGATTATCCAAAACGATAAATGAACCATAGTCATTTTCTCCTCGAATCAATCGACCAATCCCCTGCCTAAAGCGAATAATAGCCCTAGGAAGCGTATCGTTTTCAAATACAGAAATCTGCTTACGTTCTAATAGTTGCTGTCTAAGTCGCACTTCTGGATAGTCTGGGGATTCAAATGGTAATTTGGCAACGATCACATCGTCAATACCACAGCCATGAAAGTCAATACCTTCCCAAAAACTGTCTGCTCCTAAGATAATAGCCTTTTGAGCAATTTCAAAGCGTTTAGCAATTTTATTGTTTGAACCGGTAATTCCTTGAGCTAAGATTTCGTAATCTTTAAAGGCTTCACTTTCAACAATTAATTCAAATAAGTTTCGAATCTGTTCTAGATTAGTCATTAATACTAAAACGTGATTTTGAGTTGAAAAATCAGAAATTAAAATTTGGGCTAACTCATGCGTAAAATCTGGATCGCTTGGTACTGGCATATCACTGATCACATAGCTCTGCAAGTGTTCTTTTAGATTAAAAGTACTATTTCCAATATATGTCAACGGAAAAAGTGGAGCTAACGCTAACTGATTGATTGCAAAATCGAAATTTTTATTATTAGTTAAAGTAGCACTGACAAAAAGCATATGATCAAAGCGTTGATATAACATTGTCAGTTCAGGGGTCACATTTAACATTAACCAATGTAAGTTAGCACTCAATGGATCTGCTTCATTGGTTATCTGAACTACAAACCCTTTTTCATCTAGATGATCAAAATCATTAATCATATCAGCTAACTGATAACTTTTTTCGGCATAAAAGTCTAGTTTATCAATCTGTTCTGAGATTTCATTCAGTAGTGCTTCATTAGTAAAAACAAAACTATTTCCTTCATGATAAAGACTAAATAACAGTGTACTAGTTGATTGTCGTACATCTTCTAAACTGTTTTGGAAATTTTGAAATAGCCCTCTAAATGAACTATTTTCAGGGAACAACACTTTTCCTAAGAAACTTAAATTATTGCTACCATTTGGAAGCTTAATCGTGTTGCTTGCATGATCTTTTTGATTGTACAAGTATTTTTGTAAGTCATTGATTCTATAAATTAAATCAAGAATCTTGCTATCTAATTTCTTCAATTCAAAATTGAAAGAAGCATTATCATTGAGCGCATTCTGTAAACTTTCATCTGAAAAAGTAAGAATATGTCTTAAGTGGCTAAGCGTTCCCCAGATTGCTTCGAATTGGAGATAATCATTACGTGAAGTGGTCATATTTTCCGCAAACCGATGTGCTTCATCAATAACTAAATACGGATTCTGACCCCAAATTGAATCAGTATAGTGGTTTGCTAAGTACGCATGGTTAGTGACAAGAATATCTGCAGCCTCTTCCCGCTGTCTTGCCAGATTCCAAAAGTCGACGCTAGCAAAATTAGTCCCTACCCGTGCATCTCCCGGATGTGATATCTGAGTGAATAGTGGATCATTGTAGCTTGTCAATTGCAGTTCATCAAGATCTCCGGTTTTTGTTTCTGTGAGCCAGACCAAGATTCTCATTTTCAATACCAAGGCAGGTTTATTATTCGTAGATTGAAAAATGCTTTGAACAAACCCATCTAAATCAATGTAATGACTACTCGACTTCACTTCTTCAGCAGTTAAGTCTAACTTGGTAACAGCTAACAACTGTGGAATTTCTTGCTTGATAACTTGCTCTTGTAAAATTTTCGTAGGGACTGCTATAACTAATTTACGACTTGAATAAAGTCGATAAGCATATGCAAAAAGATAAGAAAAAGTCTTTCCTGTTCCATTTGGTGCTTCGACCAACATCGCTCGTTGATTATCTTGTTCCAAAAATTGATTAATTTGGTTAATTAATTTAACTTGAGCTCTTCGATAATTAAGATGATCTTTAAATAATTTTTTCTTACTACCGTCGTTTTCAGGGAATTTGTCACCACTTGCAAAGCTTCTCCCTTTTGGCGTCTCTTGACGCTGCAAGATAATATTTCTTACTTGAATATAATTCTTTGCAAGAGGATATTTATGTTTGCGATAGTCATCGGCAATAGTTTTAAAAATCCAAGATGTATCTCTAACCAATCCTCCGGCTAATGAGCTTAGGGTATTAAGCGTGGCTTGTGGTAACTGTTGAAATTTCTTAATGATATTGATCAACAGCATTGCTGTGCCATAAGCATCGGAATCCGCTTTATGGGGATCAAGGTGCTTAATATTTAGAGCATGTGTAAGATCTCCCAATTTGTACGATGGCAATGTTGGAAAAGCAATTTTAGCTAGTTCAACGGTATCAATTGCCCGATTACTTAAAGTATCAAAACCATAGTTAGCTAGTTCATAATTTAAAAAAGGTAAGTCAAAATCAACATTGTGAGCAACGAAAGTTGCATCTTTAAGTATTTCAATGATTTTTGGAGCGTAATAAGAAAAGTCAGGTTGATCAGCAACATCTTCATTATGAATACCTGTTAGATTTTGCACGTCGATAGGAATTTCGCGGTGAGGATTGATCATAAAAGAATAAGTTTCAACTACTTCAAGTCCCTTAACAAGTGCGCAGCCAAACTGAATAATATGATTATCGTTTTCTCTTTGAGTTCCCGTAGTCTCTAAATCTACAACAGCAAATTTTTCGTCTGCAAAAATCTCTGCCATAAAAGTATAGCCCCTTCCTAATTAGTTTATTGCAACGATTTGCTTAGCATCCAAAAGAATTAAATATTTTGCTTTAACTTGTTTCTGGCTAAAGGAATTAATTGCTTGTTCGTAAAGTCGCAACTGTCCGCGGTATTTGTTTTGAATTTCTTCGATTGCTGAATCTAAATGTGATTTATCAACAAAGTCTGTTTTGTAGTCGAACAGAATAATGCCATCTTGATCGACAAAATAGCCGTCGATCGTTCCGTGAACTAATATCTTAGCCTGTGGATCACTAAAATTAGCAAACAGATTAGCAGCCGGCAATAAACTAGAAAAATCTACTTCTCGTTCTAATTGATCTGGATGTTCCCAGAACATTTTAGCAAAGCTAGAATGGACAAACCAGTCAATTTGATCAAGCTTAAGATATTGCACTATTGCTGGATCAAGTTTCTTATTGGCGACAAGTTGCTTAATTTCATCCCCCAATTGATTCTCGCTACGATCAGTATAGTCGTAATATTGCAAGATGAGGTGAGTTGCTGTTCCTATTTCAGCTCCAGTGTACTTATTTTCAAATAAGAATGCAGGACGCGTATTGATCGGTTGCAAGAAGCGATTGTTAGATTTAATCAAATGGGCATTTTCCAGTTCTTTTTTAATCGGGTCATTAAAAGCTTTTTTGATTTCGGATACTGCTTGATAAGCTGTGGTTTGACTAGCATCGCTAAAAGGATATGAAAAATCAAATAGTTTTTTACTTGTCTCTTGTAACAATCCTAGCTCTTGTTCTTGCTCACTTTCTTTATTATCGTTAGCTATTGATATTTCATAATTGTCAGGTGAAAAATCCAAATAAAGCATTGTTGCGTTTCGTTCGAGTTCAGGAATAACATCTGAAATCTTTTGACTAAGATGTTGCTCCAGATTTAATGTTGGACCAATAAATGAAAGCGGAGAACTTGCTCCTAATTTGTCAGTTTCTGGAAGCTTGCCCTTAATAAGCTTCTTTTGCCACTTTTCTACTTGATCGTCATAGTTTTCGATATCAGTTACTAAAATTAATTTCTGTTTTGCTCTAGTTAAAGCAACATAAAGAATCCGACTTTCCTCTTCCAGTATTTGACGTTTCTTTTTGATATTTCCAATGGCTTTAACTAACGTGTCTGCTCGATAATGCTCTTGACGTAGTGTAATACCGAGATATTCGCTAGTAATTACAAAATCGCTAGTAATATCCTTTTTTTGATAACGATGGTCTAGTCCTAAGTAGAAGACGATTGGAAATTCCAAACCTTTTGAACCATGAATAGTCATAAGTTTGATAGCATTGTCTGCTTCTTTGGACAAGAGTGGCTGCGCCAGATCTTTTTGGCTCTTTCTTATTCGTTCAATAAAATTGATAAATTGATACAAGCCTTTAAAGCCTGCGCTTTCATAAGAACTGGCACGCTCATAAAGGGTTTCTAAATTAACGCGACGCTGTTTACCATTTGGCATGGAAGTCATAATTTCTAGCAAACTGGTTTTTTCATAAATACTCCAAATCAATTCAGAAATACGGTGCACGGTTGAAAAATTTCTAAAGTCTTCCAATTGATTCAAAAACAACCTAATTCTTTCTGCCAATTCGTCTTTAACGGAACCGTATGCAGAAAGAGTATGGTAAAAGCTGGTATTTTTACTATGAATTCTGATCTTGGCAAAATCTTTTTCATTAAATGAAAAAATTGGAGATCTAAGAACGGTAGCCAAAGGAATATCTTGATCAGGATTATCAATTATTTTTAGATAATTCATGATAATCGTTAATTCAAAAGTTTGGAAGTAATTAGCAGCATCGCTGACAAACAAAGGAATATTGTTCTTAGCAAATTCTTGCATTATCTCCAAATTACTGGAGCGACTACGAGTCAGTATGGCAATATCACTATACTTAAAAGGTCTTAATTTACCTAAATGGGCATCGTAGACTTGTACCTTCTCCTGTTCCAACTGTTTAATCCGTTGGATTACCATTTGAATCTCTGAAAAGTCTAGATTATCATCAGCAACTTCTACTGCTTTGTTTTTACGCGCCTTTTTGTGGTAAATAATCTCAGCTGCTTGTTCAAGCTCCGTAGGATAATAAGTTGCTCCGTACTTGAGTTGCCCTTCTGCTTCGTAATCAATCCCGCCAAAATCATCGGTCATGATGGGATTGAACACCTGATTGACGAGATTTACAACTGGCTGACTGGAACGAAAATTATCCGCAAGTACGATTCGTTTTTGCTGTTCATTAGTATTTTCGCCAAAAAGGTGATATTTTTTCAAAAATAAACTTGGCTCAGCCTGTCTGAAACCATAGATAGATTGTTTGACATCCCCTACCATAAATAAATGGTTAAATTCATCATTTTTAAGCAGTTGTATGATCCGTTCTTGTAGCTCATTAATGTCCTGGTATTCATCGACCAAAATTTCTTTGAATTTTTTTTGGTAGAATTCCTGGGCTAATTTTGCATTGGAGGTATCTTGACTCAGAATTTGATAAGCTAATTGCTCCATATCGCTATAGTCCAATAGATTTTGTTCACATTTAAGTTGATTAAATCTTTGAATTAATTCCAACTCTGCTTTTGAAATTGCAGTCACAATATTATGACCTTGATTTAAAAGCTCGCTTTGTTCTGTTTCATCATTGATGAATAAAGCCGTAAAAGTTTCAAAAACTTGATCTTTAGCTTCAGTTTTTAGATCTTGGATTCTTTCATAAAATTCAAGTTCGACCTCGTCCCATTTCTTAGATTTACGAAATGAAGGGAAAATACATGCTCTTAATGCTTCACGAAGTTCATTATATGAAGCATTGTTTTTAAGCAGGTCGATAAAGGTTAATAGATTTTTTTCGAAATATTTAAAACTATCGTTTACTTTTGCTAAATTTGTATCCTCTATTAAAGGATTATCCAGTACCTGATCCAACTTTTGCTTTAAGTTGGTAAAAATTGATAAGAGATATGGCTTAATTTGGTCCTGCCAGATTGGCATGGTCACGATTGTGTCTGTTAATTCATATGGATTTGCTAAATTTTTTAACCAAGTTTGATAATCGGGTTTGGCCATAGCAAAATTGTACAAATCAAGCAATAGATTTCTCGGACTTTCAGCATCGCGATCGCCAGCAAAATTATCATAAAAAGCCAAAAAATCAGGATCATTAATTTCAAAAAAATGATTTTCTACGTCTTTCAAAGCTTTTTCTTTCAATAATGCAGCCTGAGTTTCATCTGTTAATATGCTGAAGCTAGGATCAAGATTAACTGCATAATAAAAACGATGGATTATATCTAAACAAAATGCGTCAATAGTTGAAATATTTGCAGTATCGACGTTGCTTAATTGCGTTCTTAGATATTGGCGATTACCAGTATTTGAACGCAAAGCTTTGATTAGTTCTTGCTTAATACGTTCTTTCATTTCTGTAGCTGCAGCTTTGGTAAAAGTAACAATTAATAATTGATCTACGCCTGTGCCTGATAATATCTCTTTTAGGACTCTTTGAACGAGGACAGTGGTTTTACCCGATCCAGCTGAAGCTGAAACTAAAATATCATGCCCGCGATCATTAATTGCTAGTTCTTGTGCCTTGGTAAATGGCATTATTGTTCTTCCTTTTTATTCAAGCGTTCTTTTATCTTGGTTAGTAGCGTTGACTTATCAAGATTTTCAATTTCATGGTAGCGATTTTGACGTAGCATAGCATCAAAGAAGAATACATCGCGATAGTCTGAATACGTTAAAGCAGTGCTATTTTTACCATATTTATACGGATTTAGTTTGATTTTCCCTGAGAGAATCTCTTTAGATGCTTCTTTAATCAAAAATTCGTCATATTCAAGCAATAGTTGCATTTCATCTTCACTAAAGCTAGATTCCTTACTTAAGCTAAATTTGTCCTTACTAGTAATGGAAAATCCAGAATAAAGTTTCTTACTATTATCATGATCCTTAATCAAAAGCGGTTCAGCTTGGGCTAAAATTTCTGGATCATTGGAAATAATGCCCGTGTATTCCAGTTTTGCTTTACCATCCATTGATTGAGGTTTGATTGTAAAATCAGCCCCGACTGAGCTCTTAGAATTTAGTTTTTCTAATTTACGAGTAACAGTCTGATAAAATGCTCCAAGCAACGACATCTGTTTATCGTCGACAAAGAAACTTTGATTTTTGGTTAGGACATCAAGATATGAAATCATCTGAAGCGATATGCCTTGATAAAACATTCCTAGATTAAAAGTTTTTGCAGATGACTTGTAGTCGATAACCTGGCCTAACATTTTATCGGCATTATCATAAGGAGCTAAATCTACTCGGTCAATCTTACCTCTAAGTTCAACTTGGTGATTGCCTTCTAGTTCTGAAAGTGGCAATTTGATTCCAGCTAATTTAGCTCCAGCACCAAAGGGCAATTCTGAGTATTTAGGTCTAAAAGGCGTTCGTTTTAATGTTCTTGCCCAGTTATAAGCAACATTTGAAGTCGTATGGTCTAAACATTTGAAAAGATACTGATTAAAAGGATCTTCCATTAACTGAGCATATTGCCCTTCATCTTTCATTGCATCGCGAACCTGGTGTAGCTTTTGTTCTAATTCAAGTTCTGATAGGGATGCTAAATCAATTTTTTCTTGATGTAACAACTTGACCAACTTATCAAATGTTTCGTGAAAATAATTTCCAGCCTGAATTACATCAAATTCGTTTTCTGCTCTACGTCTTAACTTTAAGCCATAATTTAAGAAATATTCGTATGAATTTTGATAGTAGGTTTCTAATTGGGAAACTGAAGAACTCAAGTTAGTACCGTACAGTTCTTGAGCCAGTTCTTGTCCGATCGATTGTGGCGTATTATCAAATTGACTTGCTGCGATAATCGCATCGGTCTTTTTAGGCAAATACTTTTTAACGATAGCTAACAACTGTTTGATCTTCTTAGATGAATCAACTGAAGATAAATACGTTAAGTACCCTAAACTTGCATCGGGATTGGTTAAAAATGATAGCAATTCTGATATATCTTCTGGCAAGTCATGTTGCTCAAATTCAGAGGCATTGGCTTGCTTTAATCGTTGATAAAAAATTGAAGGTTCTAATTGTTCATTGGCCGCATTGATTACTGGATATGTAAGATATACACGATCTTCTGCTAGACTTAAAGCTAAGCCAAACTGATATTCCTGATCAAGATTGTTAAGCTGCTGACGATCCTCAAGATAAGCATCATCATCAAAATTAGAACTTAGTTGAGCAATATTTTCTGAACTCAAAAAGCCAGGTGTTTTATTGATGCTTGGCAAATTGTTACTTGTAGCACCAATGATAAAAACCTGTTTGTAGCCACTTTCTTGAACCATTCCGATTTCCGAAATGTTAACTGCATCAAGCGTGGAAGGAATTTGCGAAAAAGTAGCTTCTCTAAATGCAGAAATGAGCATTTCCATAAAGCTAGTGTGATCAAATTCAGTAGGATTAATCAACAAATAGTCCTGTAATAGCGTAATTAATAAATCCCACAACTGCTCAGGTTGTTCTGCTTGTTGCAAGTCTCCCCTTTCGTTATCTTGATCACGCCAGGTTTCAAGCCGTTTACTAATGCCACTATTGACTAAGAATTCAAAGAAATTTCGAATAGCAGTTTTACTGTCAGTTTCTTCAGTTATTTCTTTACAAAAAGAAGTAATCTTTTTAACAATGTATGTTCTCAACTTTTCAAGTCGAGCAATATCTTGTGGCTGACCATCTAAGCGAATTACTTTGCTATTGATAAATTTTTCAAGAGGACGACGCCAAAGATAACGATTAATCCCATGAGCTAATACAAAATTTTCTAATTCGTCAACATCATGAAGGTAAGATTCATCATCTGTATACCAATCAGGAATTAATAGCTTAGTTTTTAAAATTGCAATAATATTATTAGTCTGCAACTGATTATTGATTAGTTCGGAAAGACTTTCAATCAATATAACCAAAGGATGATACTTCATTTCTTGTTGCAAATCGTTAAAATACGGAATCTTATTTTGGCGCAAAATTGGCAATAAATAGGTTTCGTATTCACTTAGATTTGGCGCAAGAATCAAAAAATCTTTAAAACGATAGTGATTAAGGGCAACTTGTTGATAAATAGTACGCGCTACAAAGTAAGCCTCTGCATATCTCGAATCGGCCTTAACTAATTGAACTTGCTTTAATTCTTGACTAGCTTCTGAAAGACCAATCCAAATGCTGTTGAGTTTTTCTTTGTTTGACGGTTTAACTGCAACTGGAAGTTCTTCAAGTTTGTAAGTCAAATTTCTTTGATTGATAAAGTTAATCAGGCGTTGAATAGTAGTTTGAATTACATAATCGTATTCACCTGGTTCGGGATTAAAATCTAGTGCTCCGACTTTAGTCTTAAATCCAAGATTTACCTGTTTGGCTTTAAGCATCAATAGCTTAATAGTTAACGTTTCTTGTAATGAAAAATGGGAAAAATCAGTAAAATAAAAACTTGTTTTACTTAGATCAAGCTTAGCCAAAACTTCATTCAACTGTAACTGGACCTCGTTCTTGGTTGCAAATTTGCCAGCAATCTTCTCAATAAAATCTTGATAAATAATGTTGAGATCATGAATCTTATTTTTGGTTTCCAAGTCGAGCTTTTCTTCATCAAAGTTGGTTAAATCAATATTGCCTTCATAAACTTGCAGAATTGTATCATAAATCTGTTTTACCATTCCAGAATTGATACTTAAATCTTGGAATAAAAGCAATTCATGTTGATGTTCTGCAATAATCTTGCTTAGTAACATAGCTGCTGCAGCATCATCAAGTTGGGCAGGAAGTCCCTGCTCTTGATCTTTTAAGAAAAACCAAGCCAACCGAGAAAACGAAAGAATTTGAAGGTTTTTTACAGAAGTGTGGGCTTCTTTCTTGATATTTGCAAGTTTAGAAATAGTCTTCACTTCTGTGGTAAACTTAATATGGTTTGGCACGATTATAAAAGTTTCTTCTTCTGGATGCTGAATGTAATTTTCAATTGCTTCATTCAGAATTTTTTCTTGTAATGGATCAGTTTGTCGACCAGTTAAAATGTTTATCATTATTTGTAGCTCCTTGCATTTTATTTTAGCATAGAGAATTTATCTTTTTTATAACTTTAACTAAGGATGACGAATTATATGAAAAGCTCTTTTTTAGCTCACGGCAAAGTAATTTTGATTGGTGAACACTCGGTTGTTTATGGCTACGATGCAATTGCTCTACCAATAAAAGCTTTGAATATTAGAACCACAGTTGAAGCATCAACTATCATGTGGATGGATACCAAGCAATATCATGGTCCATTGGCAGATGCACCAAGTTCGTATGATGGCTTAAAGTACGTGGTGGCTACCTTATGCCAAAAAGCAGAAGCAAATGAACAATTAAAAATCATCTATACTGGTGAAATTCCAATTGAGCGTGGTCTCGGATCAAGTGCTACAGTGGCACTAGGAACTGCTGAGGCATTAAATGAATATTTCCAATTAAAATTAACACATGCCGAAATCATGGCAATTACAAATCATGCGGAAATGATCAATCATGGAAAAGCTTCTGGATTGGATGCTGCTACTGTTAGTTCAGATAATTTGGTTTATTTCAATACCAAGGATGGCGCACAGAAATTGGATAATAAATTGGGAGCTACCTTATTGATTATGGACACAGGACAGTTGGGCAATACTAAAGAAGCAGTAACGATGGTTCGAAATGAATATGATCAATCTGCCAAAGTCAAAAATGATATTGCTCGTTTAGGAGAATTAACCAAATTGGTAAAAACTGCTTGGTTGAAGAAGGATGCACCAGCAACAGGAAGCTATTTTGATGAAGCTCAAGTAATTTTAGCTAGCTTAGGTCTATCAACGGATCGCATTAATCAGTTGCAAAAAATAGCGCAGGCTAATGGCGCACTGGGCTTTAAATTATCTGGCGGAGGGTTAGGCGGTGTAGTAATTGCCTTATGTACAAATCAAAAGGTTGCAGAAAAAATAGCGCATGAAAGTCAAGCTTTGATTGATAATTATTGGATCGAACAAATATAAAATATTTCCCTTGAATTGACAGCAAAAAGCAGTTATTCAAGGGTTTTTCAATATATGATCGGTAATAATGTATTGACCGTATTCATAGGTTTGATAAACTATTAATGGTTATAAATACGAACAATTATCAATTATAAGGTTGAGGAAAATTAATGAACACAGCTATAGCACACACCAACATTGCATTAATCAAGTATTGGGGGAAACAAGATGAGCAGCTTCGCCTTCCATTGATGTCAAGTCTCTCGATGACTTTGGATGCTTTTTATACGGATACTTCAATTGAATTTGCTGACGAAGACAAATTTTATTTAAACGGTACTTTGCAAACAGATGCAAGTGCTCAACGAGTTTTCACTTATATTCATAAATTACAAGCATTACTTAATTTGAGACCTGAATCAGTCGTAATCAAATCAGTCAATCATGTACCGACAGCAGCCGGCCTTGCTTCTTCAAGCTCGGCCTTTGCAGCTTTAGCTGGCGCATTTAATCGCTTGTATAAGCTAGACCTTAATCATAAACAATTATCGATTTTAGCCAGAATTGGTTCTGGTTCGGCTAGTCGATCGATCTTTGGTGGCTTTAGTATATGGAAAAAGGGAGTTACTAGCGATGATTCATTTGCCTATCCCATTGATGAAAACCCAACAATGGATCTACACTTACTAGCAATTGAACTTGATACTAAGCCCAAATCATTATCTTCAACTGAAGGGATGAAATTAGCTAAGACTTCCCCATTTTTCAATCATTGGCTTGAAGCTAATGATTCTGAACTAGATGCAATGATTTCTGCAATTAATAATAATGATTTTACTGCTTTAGGCGAGCTTGCAGAATATAATGCCAACGAGATGCACGCAATTAATTTGTCTGCGAAACCTGGTTTTACCTATTTTGTACCTGAGACTTTGAAAGCCATCGAATTAATTCACACACTTCGAAAAAACGGAATTGAGTGTTATTACACAATCGATGCTGGTCCAAATGTAAAAGTATTGTGTCAATTAAAAAATGTCAAAGATATTCAAAAATACTTTGTGTCAGAATTTAATAATGTTAAGATAGTGAGTGCAAGTTTTGGTCCAGGTATTTCCTACTTGGATTAACTATTGGAGCTTAAATTAGATTAGAGGATGAATTTCTTTGATAACAGAAAAGGCACCTGGAAAGTTATACATTGCTGGTGAGTATGCAGTCTTAGAACAAGACTGCCCTGCTATTTTGGTAGCCGTTAACCAATTTGTACGTGTAAGTATTTCTGAAAGTACTACTGGAACGGGCTTAATTCACTCTAAGCAATATTCACAAGATTCGATTCACTGGGTTAGAAAAGGATCACAAATGGTGATCGACAATCGTGATAATCCGTTTGAATACATTCTTTCAGCTATTTCTTTTACAGAGCAATATTGTTTAGAACAAAATATCGATCTTACTGTTTACGATTTGCATGTTAACTCTGACCTTGACTCTTCGGATGGTAAAAAATTTGGATTAGGCTCAAGTGCAGCTGTTACTGTTGCTACGGTAAAAGCAATTTTGAAGTTCTACGGAGTTCAAGCAGATAACGAATTGATATACAAATTGTCAGCTATCTCCCACTACCATGTTCAAGGAAATGGATCAGCCGGAGATATCGCAGCTAGTGTTTATGGTGGTTGGATTGCTTATCAAACCTTCAATAAGGCATGGCTACAATATCAACTCGCCCATAAGAGCTTGTCTGAAGTAATAAATAGTGCATGGCCTGGATTGAGAATTGAATTATTAACACCCCCAGCAGGGATGAAGTTAATGATTGGATGGAGTCAAAAACCAGCCTCTACTTCACGCTTAGTAGATGAGACCAACGCTAACAAAAATACTTTAATTGACGAATATGCGGACTTTTTAAGCCAATCACGGGCATGCGTATTAAAAATGATTGATGGTTTTGAAACAAATAACATTGCATTAATTCAACAACAAATCAGAGTAAATCGTGCGTTGTTACAGCATTTTGCAAAAATCAATCATATTGCAATTGAAATACCTAGATTAACTAAGTTAATTACCATTGCCGAAAAATTTGGTGGTGCAGCCAAAACCTCAGGAGCTGGAAATGGTGATTGTGGAATTGTAATTGCTGATCAAAATACTAATGTCGCTGTACTTGAACAAGAATGGAGAAAGAATAATATTCTACCTTTAGATTTTCGAGTTCATCAAGTTATATATTCACATTAGCAGAGGTTAAAATGTCAATTAGATCCAAAAGAAAAGAGGAACATCTGGCATTAGCTCAGATGTTTTTTGATAAAAATAAAATAAACAGCTTCGATCAAATGCATTTGTTGCGCCCTACTTTACCAGAGAGCATCGTTGATCGTAATTCAATTTCGACAACTATGTTCAATAAAACAGTTGCTGCCCCTTTTTTTATCAATGCGATGACTGGTGGCTCGGGGAAGTCTAAGCAAATAAATCGCGCTTTAGCTCACATTGCCCAAAAATATAATATTGCTATGGCTTTAGGATCTGCCAGTATTTTAGAAAAAGAACCAGATCAACTGCCTTCTTTTTTCATTGCTAGAGAGAACAATCCTGAGGGAATTATCATTGCCAATGTAAATCCCCTTACGTCATCTGAAGCAACAGCAAAAATCGTTAAAGAGATTCAAGCTGATGCTCTTCAAATTCATTTAAACGTTGTTCAAGAAGCAGCAATGCCTGAAGGAGATCGAAATTTTAAGTGGTTGGACAAAATTATTGAAATACGGCAAGCCGTAGATGTTCCAATCATCATTAAAGAAGTAGGGTTTGGCTTTGATGATGCATCAATCAAACTTTTACAAAAGAATGATTTTTCTTTGATCGACATTGCTGGAAGCGGTGGTACTAATTTTGCTCAAATCGAAAATTCTAGGAATAATCATGACGTATCATTCTTAGAAGATTTAGGATTACCAACTGTAGTATCTGCTTTGATGGCAGAAAAAACCGACATCGACTTTATTGTTTCAGGTGGCGTTCGCAATCCACTCGATGTAATTAAAGGTTTGGCCTTAGGTGCCAAATATGTAGGAGTTTCTAACTTCTTTTTACAAACATATTTGGAAAATGGAGAAACCGGTTTATCCGAAACGATCAATAATTGGATTAATGATATTGCATTGTTAATGGCAGTTTATGGAGCTAAAAGCATTCCTGATCTACAAAAAGTAAAGCGATATTATGATTTAAACTTAAAGAATAAACTTGATCAATTGTTATAAGATATAAAAAAGACTAATTCGTCTTATTCAGCTGTATTTAGCTGTTTATCCGAATTAGTCTTTTTGATTGGCATTAAGAAGTTTGATGATTTCTTTTTGAACTGCACTGTCATTACTTGAGCCAATTACTTGATCAACTATTTTTCTAGTGCCTTCAAGAGCAGCACTCGTTGCATAGCTAAGCCCTACATATTCAAGCATGGCATTATCATTTTCTCCATCTCCAAAAGCTACCATTTCTTCTGGATTGATATTTAAACTCTGACTGAGATATCTTAGTCCAACAGCTTTGCTCATTCCTTTAGCTTGAACATCGACTGAATCCTGCCCGCCTGCTACAACTTCAAATTGAGGATAGTTTTGACGAATTTTTTGAATTAGTCCAGCTAATTCATTAACGTTAGTATCAAAAGATATTTTAAAAATATCATCCTTAATCTCGTCAAAACTGTTAACGACAGTGATATGCTTGAAGTACTTTTCCATTTCTTTGTGATAAGCAGCACCATCTTTAGTGCGAACATAGGCACTCCTCAATCCAGCTACGACAACCGGATTTTTGATTTCTTCAGTAATCTGAATCATTGTTCTAAATTCTTCATCACTAATGTGATTAACATGCAAGATTTGATTGCCCTTAGCAACCAAAGCCCCATTTTCAGCAATAAAGTAAAGCTTATCAACTACTTTAGGAAATCTAGTTTTTAGATTTTCATATTGATTTCCACTTGCAATTACAAATTTGATGTCCTGCTTTTCGACTTGCTCTAAGATTTGGTCAAATAATGCTTGATCGTAGGTTTTATTGTCATTTAACCAAGTACCATCCATATCTGTTGCAATAAGTTTTATCATCTTGTCCCTACTTTCTTAAACCTTTCGGATAAAAATTCTTCAATTGCTTATTACCAGTCATTTTACCAAAAGAAAAGATCTTCTGCTGGAATGAAACTAACACAAATCCATTTAGTTTATTTGAAATTTGCAAAGTCTCGCCATGCAAGTAACTATCATATTGCTTTTTATCGATCAATTCTACAGTCTCAGTTTGTGGCAAATTACTTAATACCGCGGCTAATTGATGCCCAGGTTCAAATCGTCTTTTCTTCATAATCCCAAGTTCAAGCCCATTATTTATGATTTTTAACCCTTTTAATCGCTTAGGATCAAGTGCTGGGATAAAAATATGATCATTGCTATTAAGCGCCAGCGTTTTCCATGATGACAATTGTTCAGGCAAATTAAATTTTTCAATTACTTTTGATACATAATCAATTTCTTCTTTGCTTAACTTACCTTTTCCCACATTATTACGCTTGCGTTGTTGCTTTTTAGGACTAACGAGCACAGTGTCTTCTTGCTTGCGCTGATCTTTTAAAACGGCTAAGAATTGTCCTTCTCCCAGGTTATTTTGAGGCCAGAATCTAAGCGTATTTTGCAAGTCCGATAATTTTTGCTCTGTCCATTCAGGATGGCCATAACTAATACCAGTGGTATTTTCTAATGGAAGCTTTTGAATTTGTAAATTATACTTAGCTACTAACCATGCCACTATTTGCTCGTCTTCTTCAGGTGAGAATGTACAAGTTGAATAGACTAATTTCCCACCTGGTTTAAGCATTTTCATGGCCTCTTGGAGAATTTCTTTCTGCCGTGCTTGACAAGTCATAACATAGTCTTGACTCCAGTAGTTAACGGCATCTTCGCTCTTTCTGAACATTCCTTCACCACTACATGGAGCATCGACTAATATTGTGTCAAAAAATTCAGGAAAAACTTTAGCTAAAGCAAATGAATCATTATTTGTTACTACAGCATTGTCAATACCCCAGCGTTCCAGATTTTCTCTTAATGCTTTCACTCTCGTAGCTGAGATTTCGTTTGCCACTAATAATCCTTTACCTGCTAAGCTTTCTCCTAATTTGGTAGTTTTTCCACCAGGCGCTGCACATAAATCTAAAACCTTTTCTCCTGGTTGTACATTTGCAAGTGTGGCTGGAAACATAGCTGAAGGGTCCTGAGAATATACGGATCCACCCACCCACTCTGGATCAGTTCCATCTATCTCACCATAATATGAAGCAGTTAAATTAGGGATTGGCTTTGACTGATCATAAGAGATATTAGTATCAATTTTTAATTGATTAATGCGATAGGCTTTTCTTTCAGGTAAGTTTAAAGCCGAAAATAAGCGTTCACTTTCTTCTTGTCCAAGCAAATGCGTGTACTTATTTTTAAATTCTTCTGGTAACTTAACCACGTTTAATTCCCTTCCGACTTAGGTAAAGATATGTTAAAACATAGCTTACCATAAATAGAATAAATTCAAATAATGATAAGATTGCGAAATGACCAGGATAACTGTAGAAAGCTCGCCAGCTTAATAAAATATAAACGCCAACGGCTAACAAAACTTCAAATAGAATATATCTAATACTCCGATTCATAATCCAATTACGTAACAGATCATCTCGCAAATGGGTACTCTTGCCTTGTCGCCAATAGATAGCGGCAACTAGTATATTTGCAACGATACCAATTAAAACCATCAAAGCAATAAGAACAATTTCTTTAATGGTTGAAAACCGATTATTACGATGGGTAGTAACAAATTTAGGTACATACATCTGCGTATGATAGTGCTTAGCAACATGACGAATAATATGTTCAGGAGCATCGATTATAATACGATAATCTTTTAATTTTCCCGTCGCCGTAGGTTGATTAATCCCGGTAGTAAGATAATAACTATCTTGCTCAATTTGATGGTAATTTTTAAATTCGCCAATAACTGTATAATAACGGTCATCTAGCTTTAGATACCTGTTTCCTTGTACTTCAGTAATATTAGCAGTACTATCTGGACCAAGGACTACAACTGGAACTTGACCAGCAAAATCATCGATTGAAAAATATCGTCCATTTTCGGTAGGCTGAGTAACAATATTGTTGTTTGCCCATACCAAAACCTGATCAGCTTCATATTTGTTGTCAAAATGAATCTGAATAGTTGCCTTTTCATATCGATTATCTAAATATGTTAAGAAATCCTTGATTTGTCTATTGCTATTAATATCGAAATATCTGGTATTATTGCTAAGGCCATAGGTTTCTAGTAGTTGATCAGCTTCTTTTGATTGAATTTTTGACAAAATGGTACCTGATCCAATAAGCGATAAAATAATTATTAGCGTTAAAAAAACTTTACGTATATTCATTGTTTAACCTGAAAGATCTGTTCATCGATAAAATCGAATGATTTAAAAGTGTCGTTTATTCTTGTAATTGCTGCTGAATGACTAAAAAGTTGTTTGTGCCAAAAATCAGGCGAATTTGTTGCTCCATCCTTTTCTCCAACAAATAATAATGTAGCATGAGGATTGTATTTTTGCCAATTTTGCACGACATTTAAATCATCTTTGGTAAAATTGGGAGCCCAAGAACATAAAATTAGATCCGCTTGCGTAAAACGTCTTATTGCGGAAATAGCATCATAGTCAAAAACTGGTATGAATGGTGAACTTCCAGTCTGTGAAGTTTTTGCCCATTCATTGCTATCAGTTGCAATGGTATCAATACCTAAAGTTTTAAAGCCCAATGACCAGTATGCATTTCCTGCCATAATTTCAAGTACTTGTTTGGGATGAAATTCATCCTGAATTTGTTGGATCGTAGCTAAATTAGGTACAGACCAAATGCCATATCTTAAAGATAAAAATTGTCGAAGACTATTTAAGAGCTTATTTGTAATCTTTAATTGTTGACTTTTTTCAGTCCCAATGTCTTCAAGAATTTGTTCGTATTGATCTGGCAATAGACCTAACGGAACAGGAGCTTTTTTTAGTAGTTCCCTGGCTGATATTGCGTTTACTATTTGATTGATTTCTTTTACTTGAGTTGTAACTTGTGGATGTGATATTTGCTTATTTAAAAGAGCCAATTTTGAAAGATAATCTGTCATTTAAATAATCCTTTTTTGATATATTAATATTTTACACCAAATCTTTATTACCTTTTTACCTATTAATTCTCGCAAATAGGCTATAATATTAATTAGTACGAAAGAGGAGTTGATTCTATGGCTAAAAAAGCCAACAATGCTGAAGAAGAAAGTCTAGGGAAATTTCTGCTAGACGTTGTTGTGATGATGGTGATCATGGGTGGAATTTTATATGCTCTGTTTACATTCGTCCTATCTAACGAAACGGTTTCTGGTCCATCAATGCAACCTACTTTTGAAAATGGTGATCGCATTATTGCTGTCAGACATTTCTCGCTGAAAAGAAATGACATCGTCATTTTAAAAGCACCGGACCAAAAAGGAGCACTTTATATTAAGCGAGTTATTGGTCTTCCAGGAGATATGGTAACATCTAAGAATGATAAACTTTACATCAACGGTAAGCAAGTAGCTGAACCATATCTTAACAACAAATTTAAGAAAGCAGCTAACGCTGCTGGGCAACCCTATACTAATAACTTTACATTGACACGCCGCGTTCCCAAAAATAGTTATTTTGTAATGGGTGATCACCGCGATGTATCGAAAGATTCAAGATATTTTGGTTTTGTTAAACGAGATGCGATTACTGGTAAAGTAGTATTTAGATATTGGCCACTTACCCACTGGCAAACCTTCTAAGTTACCAAGAATTACCTTGCAAAAATAGTTGTGTTAAAATTGTAATGTAAGGAGATCTTAAAATGAATGGATTAGAAGAATTATCGGATGCAATTATTGACTTTCAAGTTAAGAATCATATGACAGATACAGATATGGCGTTCGCTAGTAATCTGTCAGTGGAAAAGATCCACGCGATGAAAATTGGTAGTGGAAGTTTTACTCCAGAAGAAATCAATCAAGTTTATGATTACATTCAGTCTTATTAGTTTTAGCGCTCTGTTGAGCGCTATTTATTTTGTTTTATAATGATTTAGTAACAACGTGTTTAAAACATACCACAATAAAAAAACAGGCATATTTTGCCCGTCTCCTACAAACTAATTTTTTGGTTCAAAATATTTATTGATCATTATCCAATCAAGAATAGCTAGGATAATATCTTCAATAAATATTTCTAAATTGCTCTCTCCTATTGTATAAGTAATAAAGTTTGGCCCGATATTCGGTTTTGCGATCACAAGTTTGTAGTAATATTTTTCAAAATTGATATTAGCTTGATAAAACAGATAAATACCGATAATAGCCAAAACCAACATGATTATCCATCGAAGTATCTTCGTGTTTTTAACAGGTAAAGTTTCTGCAATAACACTTCCGAAAAAATTACAAAAGTCAACAAACAGAAAAATCCCTAAAACTAGTAATACCAACATTAACAAGCTTTGAATTATAGTGCTGAAGTTGAATGAAAAGTACCCTTTTACTATCGATATTTCAATTGTATCAGTCATAGTTTTCACTGCTATCCAGCCAATCAAGAAAATGCTTGCCATTTGTACTATAAAAATATAGGCACATTCCAGCAAACTACTGATCAGGTTTCCAAGATACAATTTAGAGCTTGAAACTGGTACTAAATGCCAAGTTTGACTTAAATTAATACGTTGATTTTGCCAACATAGTACACCGCAGAAAAACATGTCAATGATAGCAGACGTCATAAAAAACAATTGAAATATTATGTTAGAAAATGGGCCCTTATCAGTCACGATCCAATGATTGTCGATCATAAAACTAAAATTATCAAATTGACCTACAATTAAGAAAAAGATAATCGCAAATAATTGTATAATCAAAGCATAGTACACATAGGTCCTCTTTTGTATAAATAATTGTATAATCAATTGCCTAAGTGATACTTTTTCGGCATTCATAAATCAATCCTTGCCCTTTCTATTTTTGTTTTGCTTCGATAAATCTATCAAAAAGCACTAGGTTTAGTATTAACAAGACTGCATCTAAAAGCGATATCAAGACAATTTGATTAACTAAAGGAGTAGAATCATTAATCCGCATAATTACTCCTAAAAAGTGACCTTCACTTAACATATCAATCGACTTGGCGGAAATGTAGAAAAATACAATCAACAACATTAATTTCACTGTTGCTGAAATGAATTTATTTGCAAAAGGCAAAAAATCGATCATTGTTCTGCTTAGAAAATGGTAAGTGCCTACAATTAAGTACCAAAAGATGTTGGTAAGAATAATTAAACACACTGATAAGAGCATGGTAGTTATCACACTGTTTAGATCAGATTGACTTATGTGTCCCAAGGAGAAGTGTGCTCCCTTTCTCAAATCTGGTGACAGTACAAGTCCAAGCCCTAAACTTATTAAAGCTACAATAATTTGTAAAAAACTGTAATAAACTAAACTCAAAAATGAGGTCAAAATATTAGCAATATAAAACTTATTATCACTAATTGCGGCCAATCTCCAAGTTGAACTACGATTAATTTTTTCCGTAATATACACACTTGCAATGAAATAAATCATTTCTCCCAGAACAAAAATCGTGATCGTAATAATGAAAAAGCTCATGAAGAAAGTACCAAATATATCTAGCCTTCTAACACCGAACCCCTCACTAAACATGTTTGAATGGCCAGTCTGAACTGAAACAGTTGTCCAAACTGAAATCACAGCGGAGGCTATCATTCCGAGTACTAAGAAGAGATAACTAAGCTTGTTTTTTCTCTTTAGTAGTGGCCGCATTAATTGTCCAAAGGTCAACATCATTCTGCCTCCTCATCCGCATACAAACTTTCATAATAAGTTTCGATACTCTCATGTTGTTCGCGAATATCGTCTGCAGATTTATGTGCATATATCTTATGGTCCTTAACAATCACCACTTCATCAAGAAGAGATGAAATCTCGTTCACAAAGTGATCTGAAATTAAAATAGTAGATTTTTCATCTTTCCACAAAATAATGGAGTTGATGATTTTCTTACGTGCCATTGAATCAATTCCGCCAAATGGTTCATCTAGAAGATACAAATCAACTTTTCTTGCAAATGTTAAAGCAATAATCAGCTTTTCTTTCATCCCTTTTGATAGTTGGCTTAATCTCATTTCAGGATCTAATTTCATGAATTTACGCAATTCTTCGAATTCATTTTCATCAAAATCAGAAAATAAAATATTGTAGAACTTTACTACCTCTTTTATTTTAGTAGCATCGCTAAATCCAGATAAATTGTCTGTAAACGAAATATGAGCTTTTCTAAGAGCAGTCTCACTATCCCCTAGCACTTGCACCTCTCCTCGATAATTTTTGGCTAAGCCGGCAATAATACGCATTAATGTAGTTTTTCCAGCTCCATTTTCTCCTAACAAGGCTACAATTTTGCCTTGATCTAAATTCAAATTGACATCTTGTAAGATACTCTTTTGGTTCTTTCGGTATGTCAAATCCTTGATATTAAGAATTTCCGTCATCTTGATGATCCTCCAAATATTTATTCAAGGTACCTAATAATTCTCCCCTTGCAACACCTAAAATTTCCATGTTGTGAATAAACTCCGTTAACTCACTGTCAATAAGCTCTTTTCTAGAAGCCTTGATCAATTCCGTATCTTCTGTTACGAAATTCCCTTCTCCACGTTTAGTATAAAGAATTCCTTGATC
Organism: Lactobacillus gigeriorum DSM 23908 = CRBIP 24.85; assembly: GCF_000296855.1. Lineage (GTDB taxonomy): Bacteria > Bacillota > Bacilli > Lactobacillales > Lactobacillaceae > Lactobacillus > Lactobacillus gigeriorum. The sequence goes on from NZ_CAKC01000093.1 coordinate 96,659, forward strand.
ATTCATCCTTTGAAGCGCTCTTTGTACAGTATTAACGTTTACAGTTAAATCAACCGCCAATTTTCTAACCGATGGAATCTTTTCTCCTGGCTTTAATTTGTTCATTGCAATTTGCCGATAGAGATATTGCTCTATCTGGATATAAATTGGAATATTATCTTTGAATTCCATTTTCTACCCTTCTATTCACTGTACTATTATTCTATTACACTATTTATGATAACTAATTTAATTCTTAATTTCAAGCAATTTATTTGTTTCACAAAACGAAGATTTTATTTGTGATTTATAAAAAAATAACTTACTTTTTGATATATTAGGATTTTTAAAGCTGATTATCGTCTCACATAGTCAAAGTGGATAATTTTTTGTTGATCAATCATCCCTTAGATCTCTGTTATTATAAGGATCTATTGTGTATTTAAAAAACAATGATTTTATCAAAAAGAGGCAAAATTGTTTCATTAAAAAGAGTGTGCAGTAGCTCTACACACTCTTTATAGTTTTTTAAATAGGGCAGAAATAGGGCACACTTTTATCGACTATTGGAACCTTATAGAATCCTATAGAATTTTTTCACGCTGTGAATTTATTTTGAGCGTTCTGCCAAAAGCTTTGTCATAGTAAGCATTACGTCGACTGCCTTATACATTGACTCTAATACAGTATATTCATAGCGACCGTGCATATTCTCTTCCCCCGCGAAAAGATTTGGACATGGTAAGCCCATGTAGGTCAATTGTGAGCCATCAGTTCCACCACGTACTGGATCTTCGTTAATTTCTAGGCCTTCAGCCTTGTATGCATCTCTAGCTAAGTCGACAATGTCCATGTGCTTCTTTAATTCATCGGCCATGTTATAATATTGGTCCCACATCTTTAATTGCAACCGATCAGTACCAAGTTCTTGGTTCATCTTAGCAACTAAATCTTTAACAACTTGTTTTCTTGCTTCGAGTCCATCACGTTCAAAATCACGAATAATGTAATCAAGGTGCGCATGATCAACTGTACCCTCAAAGTTCATCAAGTGGTAGAAGCCTTCTCTACCTTCAGTCTTTTCAGGCACTTCATCTTGTGGTAATTGACTTTGGAAATCAATTGCTAATTGAATCGCATTGATCATCTGTCCTTTAGCAACTGCCGGGTGAACGTTAACCCCTTGAATATCGAGACCAAATTGAGCTGCTGAGAATGTGCCCCAGTCAAGTTTTCCAGGCGCCTCACCATCAACAGTAAAGGCAAAATCAGCTGCAAAGTCTTCCACATCAAAATGACCTGCACCGGTGCCAATTTCTTCGTCGGGAGTAAAGCCCAAACGAATTCGACCATGCTTGATTTCTGGATGAGCTAATAAGTATTCTGCAAATGTTACTAATTCAGATACACCACACTTATCATCCCCTCCCAGCAAAGTATCGCCAGAAGCAGTAATAATAGTTTGTCCCTTGTATTTCTTCATATTTGGAAATACTTCAGGATCCAAATAAAATTCTGAATCGCCAAGTTGAATTTTTGAAACACCATCATAATTTTCATTGATTTGTGGTTTTACATTTTCTGAATTGAAATCAGCAGTATCACAGTGAGCAAGGAAACCCATAACTGGTACTTCATAATCAACATTAGAAGGAATTTCAGCAATTACACAACCAGCTTTTTGGTTATAGTGAATATCTGACAAGCCTAATTCTTCTAGGTCCTTCATAATCACTTCTTTTTGGAATTTTTCTTCTCTCTCAGTTGAAGGGAATCGATTTGAATGCTCATCTGAACGAGAATTTACTTTAACATACTTCAAAAATCTTGGTAATAGTGTTGGATACTCCATATTTAAACCTCACTTCTAAAATAAATCTTGGAATGGATTAGTTGATACCTCTGAGACAAGTATTTCTAATTGCCAATCTTCATTGGTATTCATAGTTTGTAATAGGTCACGAACCTTGTACTTAAACAATGATTCAGTATAATGACCTGGATCTACTACAGTTAGGCCGGAAGAAATAATATCATGACCTACATGATAATAGATGTCGCCAGTAATAAAAGCATCAAGTTTATCCGCTAATGCTTGGTGCCAATATTTACCGCCATCGCCACAAATGAATCCAACTGTCTGAATTGGCTTTTGATTGTCTGCCGTTATCAATCTAGCCATTGGAATGCCCATCTTTTCTTTAACATAATAGGCAAAGTCATAAGCGGTCATGGTTTCTGGCAGTTTTCCCTTACGCCCAATGGCAATTCCATCAGTATCTAAGGCAAACGGCTCAACATTTTTCAATTCTAATTCTTCAGCTTGCCAATCTGATGAGCCGTTTTGAGCCTTATCAGAATTAGTATGAATTGAATAAACCGTTATTCCATGTTTGATGATATCTCCATACATCTTCAATTGTGGATCTGAAAAATCTAAGTTTCTCGCAGGTCTAAACATTACCGGGTGGTGACTGATAATTAAATCAACTCCTGCAGCAACAGCTTCATCAACGACTTCAGGGCGAACATCAAGGGTAGTCATAACTTTAGTTGCTTTGCTTTCAAGTGAACCAATTTGAATACCTACAGGATCCCCCTCACTTGCTATTTCTTCAGGAAAAATTTTTCTTAGTTGATTTACAACATCGATTACTTTTGTCATTTTTCTAATACCTCTTCAATCATGACGATTTGCTTTTCAAGTAAAGCAATTTTTGTCTCATCCTTATTTTGCGCTTTATTAAGGTTAATGACCAAATTACGATAATATTGTAATTGATTTTGCCATTTTTGTTGAAAAGCTTCATTGCGATTTTGCAAGATGTGTGGCCCAAATAAAATTTCTTTCTCAGTTAATTCAACTCGTTGAATCGCTTTTTTAGCTTTTATTAACTCATAGCTATGATCTGCTTCAAACAACAGGCCCTCATCAACAATTTGATAATTATGATCAACTAACCATTGTCTAACTCTTGGTTCACTAATGTTTGGTTCTAGAATCAAAGTTTCAAATTTCATATTTTGATCCCAGGCAGCCTGTAAAATCTGACACATCAACTTTCCGCCCATACCTGCAATCACTACTGTGTCAATCTGATCGCTGGGCTTAACAGTTGCTAACCCATTGCCTAAACGAGCCTCGATCTTATTTTGAAAACCTGCCTGACGAATATCTTCAATAGCATTTTCTAAAGGTCCCTGAGCTACATCGCTCGCAATTGCATAATCGATCACTTGATCAGCGACCAATTTTATTGGCAAATAGGCATGATCCGTACCAATATCGGCTACCCGACTGCCAGGATCTACCATTTTTGCTAAAGCATTTAAGCGTAAGTTCATCTACATCCCTCAATTCTTCATTTGTATTAATTCTAACATAGATTTTTTACAAACGTTTACTTTGTCCTATGTTAAGATAAATATATATCAAAAAAGAGAGTGAATTTATGGACAGAACTGAACCAACTACTTTAACGAACATGTGTATGCTTACAAATGATAACAGAATTTTAACTATCGACCGGATCGATCCTGGATGGCCAGGTATCACCTTTCCTGGTGGTCATGTTGAAACCCATGAATCGTTTCATGATGCTATGGTACGTGAATTTAAAGAAGAAACTGGCTTAACTCTCGAAAATCCCAAGTTGGTTGGGATCAAACAATTTTATGACGACGATGATCACCGCTATCTAGTCCTATTCTATCGGGCAAGTAAGTTTCATGGCCAACTCAATAGTTCTGAAGAAGGCGAACTAAAGTGGTTGACTAAAGACCAATTATTAAATTCAAAGCTAGCTTATAACTTCAATCATGATCTTCCTGTCTTCTTTAACGAAGAAATTACGGAACACTTCTTTTACCAAACAGATAATGAGTTATTTTAATTATGAAGAAAAAACTTTATCTTATAATCGGTTTTTGCTTGATTTTGCTTTTTGCAATTAGACCGATTTGGCATTATTCTGAACATTTTATTGATCAAACAAAAACTGTAAAACAGAGTAAAAAGAAACCTCAAATAAAAAAACATATCATAACTTGGGGTTACCCTTTTTCTCGACTTTATCAAAAACAGATAAAATTCAAAAGCGGACAAAAATATGGCAAAACCGATATCTTGCGTCGCCTTTATCCCACTAAAAGCTATTTTCATGATGGCTATGATTACGGCTTCTCCGAAGTAGGCCATTCCCCTGTTTTAGCCGTTCATGCCGGTACTGTCAAAAAGGTTCACTATCGTGCCGGAATGGGTTTATATATTTGGGTAATTAGTGATGATGGGTACGTTGAAGTCTATCAAGAAGGCTTTTTAAGCATTACTGACATTTATGTCAAGAAAGGTCAAAAAGTTAAGATTGGTCAAGAAATTGGTAAACTGACTGGGTCCCATATCCATTTAGGCATCACAAAAACTGACAAAGATTATATCGATAAGTATGGTGATCCTTGCAAAAATTGGTGGAAAAATAATGGGACTTGGCTTGATCCTATGAAAATCATTGAAACTGATCTTAGGGTAAAAAAATAGATGCGAGTTGCTCGCATCTATTTTTTCTTTTAATCCAAGAAATCCCTTAATTGGTTTGAACGACTAGGATGACGTAATTTACGTAAAGCCTTAGCCTCAATCTGTCTAATACGCTCACGAGTTACGCCAAATACTCGACCAACTTCTTCCAAAGTCCGAGTTCTACCATCATCAAGACCAAATCTTAGTCTTAAAACATTTTCTTCACGGTCAGTCAAAGTATCTAATGTTTGCTCCAATTGCTCCTTCAACATTTCATATGAAGCATGTTGTTCAGGACTAGTAGCATCTTTATCTTCAATAAAGTCGCCAAGATGTGAGTCATCTTCTTCACCGATTGGTGTTTCCAATGAAACTGGTTCTTGAGCAATCTTTAATATATCTCTTACTTTGTTAGTTGGCATATCCATTTCAGCCGCAATTTCTTCTGGAGTTGGTTCACGACCCAAATCCTGAAGCAATTGTCTTTGAATTCTGATTAATTTATTGATTGTTTCAACCATATGAACCGGAATTCTGATAGTTCTTGCTTGATCAGCTATAGCACGAGTAATGGCTTGTCTAATCCACCAAGTTGCATAAGTAGAGAATTTAAATCCTAAACGATAATCAAACTTATCAACTGCCTTCATTAGACCCATATTACCCTCTTGGATTAAATCCAAGAAAGACATACCACGACCGACATAACGCTTAGCGATTGATACAACCAAACGTAAATTAGCTTCAGCCAATTCTTGCTTTGCTTCTTCATCGTTATCTTCAATTCGCTTAGCGAGCTTGATTTCCTGATCGGCATTCAACAATGGAACTCGACCAATTTCCTTTAAGTACATTCTTACAGGATCATTCATCCGCACACTGGATGGTGCGCTCATGTCTTTTAATTCGGCTTTTTCAATATCCTTTTGCTTCTTTAAAGCTAATTCAGATGGGTCACCATTTTCATCAACAATACTAATACCATTATCTTCAAATTCTTGAACTAATTGATCAATTGCTTTTCCTTGCAAATTATATGGCTTAATCAATTGATCAGTAAAATCAGTTTCCTTAATAATCTTACTTGATTTTACCTCTTTAACAACTTCTTTGACTTTTTTATCCAAAGATAGCTTTTCTGTCTTAGTTCCGTTATCTACCACTAAAAAGCCTCCTTCTGACCTTGAGCTCTCTTTAATTCGAGAATCTTTTGAGTTATCTGTAGAATTTCTGACGCATCTTGTTTGCGCTGTGCATCCTGGATTTTACTTTGTAACTCTTTCAGTTGTGAATCGATCTTGCGCAAATTTATAGTATGAATTGTCTGTAGAATTTCTCGTTCAGAAAACTCAGCGGGCATCTCTGTCATCTCAGTATTTACTATTATACCTTGAAGTTCTTCTGGAATAAAATCCAAAAAACTATTTGTCGTTGGATTTTCATGCGTACTTATATATTTTAACCATAATTCTGCCAATTGAGCATATTTTTGATTTGGAAATAAAAATTTTTGTTGTAGAAGAAAATCTCGCGCTTCTTCAAAATTTATAAATAAATATAGCAATCGATCTAGGGCTGGATCATTCTGTTTACTTAATTCTGTTTCCGTAGTAACCGGACTAGGCTCTTCAGATAGATCATACGCTTGTTCAGTATGTCTACGAACTTGTTTTAACCTGCGAATTTCTCTCATTAGACTAGCTTTTAAAGAATCCAAGGAAACGCCCTGTTCTTCAGATACTTTTTTGATAAAGATATCCTGTTCCATTGGATTGGTTAAAGTGGCTATTTTTTTGATTGCTTCATCCAAGTATTGTAGTTTTTCCCGATCATTGTGGAGATTGTATTTCTGCTGCAATCTTCGGAGGAAAAAATCAGTTGGCGATAAAGCTGCCGCAACTTCTTCCTGATATTTGGCAACGCCATATTTTTTGACGTATTCATCTGGATCCAGTTTTTCCGGTAAGACTACTACACCAAGGTTAAAGCCGCCTACTCGTTGAAACATGTCGACTGCGCGTTCTTCAGCATGAATTCCCGGATCATCTCCATCATAGTTAATGATGATATTACTGGTAATTCTTCGCAATAGATATATCTGCTGATCAGTTAAACTGGTCCCCATTGAAGCAATTCCTGATTTTATTCCAGCTTTGTAAGCAGCAATTACGTCCATGTAGCCTTCATACAAAATCAAATGTTGTTCAGCCCTTGCCGCTTTTTTAGCTTCAGCAAAGTGAAAAAGCACTTTAGATTTAGTAAAAATCTTGGTTTCTGGACTATTCATGTATTTTGCTTGAGTGGCATCTTCTGATATTCGTCTTCCTGAAAAACCAATTATATGACCATTTTCATCATCTAAAGGAAACATCAAACGATCGCGAAATCGATCGAACAGCCTTCCATCTTTATTTTCAACGAATAAGCCTGATTCTGCTAGTGTAGCATCTTCATAACCCTTATCGTGTAAATATGTATACAAAATATTATCTTGCTTCGGTGCATAGCCAATTTTAAAATGTTCGATTATTTCCTTATCCAGTTGTCTAGAGTTCGCATATGATAATCCTCGAACTCCAACTTCTGTTGTAAGCAAAACTCGATGATAGAACTCTGCTACTTCTTCATGAAGTTTAATTAATGGATTACTAATTGGGGCACCCTTACCATAAGTTGCTGGCATTGGGATATGTGCAAACTCAGCAACACTAGCAACACTTTCAGGAAATGTCAAATTTTCCTTATCCATTAGGAATTTAAAAACATTTCCACCTTTTCCGCAGCCAAAACATTTAAAGAACTGTTTTTCTTCATTTACGGTAAATGAAGGAGTCTTTTCTTGATGAAAAGGGCAAAGACCTAAATAGTCTTTGCCTTTCTTTTCAAGTGAAACGTATTGGCTGATTACATCAACAATATTAACATTGCTTCGAACTTCGTTAATAAAATCTTCTGGTATGCGTCCAGCCATACTTAATCACCTTATTTCACTCTATTTAATTACCAATTTGCTCAAATCGCCTAAACGTTCAGCTAATTTACTGATATCTTGTAATTGCGTCAAACGATTGGCTTTAACAGCTTCATTATCAGCCATGATCATATTAGTATCAAAGTAACGATCAATGACTGGTTGTAATTGTACAAAACCATCATACAAACTAGACAAATCAGTTTCATCTGCCAAGTTTTGCATAGCAAGATATAGCTCTTTTTCACTATTATCTTCAAATAAATCTGCTTGGACTGCTGCTTGAGCAACGAACTTAGCCTTAGCCAAAATATTGTTGATTCTAACAAGACTTTCAACAACTGGTTTGAAGGCTTCATCATCATGATGCATTTGTAAAACTTTAGCAGCTGCTAAAATTTGACTAGGATCTTGTTGACTTGATGAAAGAACTGCATCAATTACATCATATTGATACTTATTCTTTTGGAGGTATTGCTTGATACGATCACGAATGAATAGAGCAATTTGTTCATCTTGTTCGTCTGATTTTGGTAATTTAGCAGGTGTTTGTCCATTAATTACTGCAACTACTTCAGGTAAAGCTGTATTAAATGGCAATGACCAACCTTTATCAAGCAAAATTCTAACAATTCCATAGGCATAACGTCTCAAAGCATATGGATCATTTGATGAGCTAGGGATCATCCCTGCACCAAAGAAAGTAATGATCGTATCTAACTTATCAGCAACTGAAAGTAAAGCTCCAACAGTAGTAGCTGGTAAATCACCTTCTGCAGTAGTAGGCATGTAATGTTCTTTGATAGCGTCGGCAACTTGGTCGTTTTCACCAGCCAACCGAGCATAGTGCATTCCCATAACACCTTGCAATTCAGCAAATTCACCAACCATTTGCGTTACTAAGTCAAACTTATAAAGTTCACTAGCACGATCGAAATCTTCAACTACCTGTTGGTCCAAATTCCAACGCTTAGCTAAGTAGTTACCTATTAACTTAACACGTAACATCTTTTCAGCCATTGAACCAATCTTGTCGTGGAATGAAACATCCTTCATCTTTTCAACGAAGTGGCTTAATGGATACTTGCGGTCTTCATCATAGAAGAATTGAGCATCATCAAGACGAGCAACCAAAACTTTTTCATTACCTGAAATAACGTTAGCTAAGAAATCTTTATTACCATTACGGATAGAAATAAAGTGATTCAATAATTTGCCAGATTCATCATATACTTCAAAGTAACGTTGGTTATCCTTCATTGAAGTAATCAATACTTCGTCAGGGATATTTAAGTATTTCTTATCAAATGAGCCAGCAAATACGGTTGGATATTCAACTAAGTTGGTTACTTCTTCTAATAGACTTGGATCTTCTTTGATCTTCCAATTATTTTTGTTTACTAGGTCTTCAATTTGCTTAGAAATCAAGGCTTTTCTTTCCTTGGCATCAGCAATAACAAATTGATCTTTTAAAGCTTCTTCGTAGTCATCAGCATTTGCTAAAACAACAGAATCACCCAAGAAGCGGTGGCCTTCAGTTTTGCGTCCAGCAGTAATGTTTAAAATCTTAACTGGAACGACTTCAGTGCCATAAAGTGATACTAACCAATGAATTGGACGAACAAATTCAAAGTCAAATGAACCCCATCTCATTTTGGTTGGGAAAGTCATAGCTTTGATAATATCACTCATGCCTAGTAAGATTTCAGTTGCCTTTTTACCTTCTTTTTGAAGGTGAAGATAAGCATATTCAGTACCCTTTAATTCTTCAAAATAAAGGTCATCTGTAGTCATACCTTGTCCACGAGCAAATCCTTGAGCTGCCTTGGTCCAATTGCCATTTTCATCTAAAGCAATTTTCTTTGCTGGTCCTTTTTTTACTTCATCAATATCAGCCTGCTTTTCAGCAAGATCTTCAACTAGAATAGTCAAACGACGTGGAGTTGAAAAAGTCTTAATATTACTGAAACTTAAACCATTTTCTTTTAAGAACTTCTTAGTTCTTTCAGCTAATTGATTTACGCTCTTCGTAACCACATGAGCAGGCATTTCTTCAGTGCCGATTTCAAATAAATAATCTTTAGTCATTTTCTACCCCCGCCTTCTTATCTTCTGCACTCTTTAACAATGGGAAGCCACGCTTTTCACGTTCTTCAACAAACTTGCTGGCAACTTCATGAGCAAGATTACGGATTCTTGCCAAATAGCCGGCACGTTCAGTAACTGAAACTGCACCTCTAGCATCCAATAAGTTAAAGGTATGTGAGCATTTCAAAATGTAATCATATGCTGGGTGAACCAAATTCTGATCAAGCAAGCGCTTAGCAGTAGCTTCATAAATATCGAAGAATTTAAGCAATTGTTCTTGGTTAGAATTTTCAAAAGCATACTTAGAGTGTTCGTATTCTGGTTGCTTGAAAATATCCCGGTATAAGATACCATTGCCCCATTCCAAATCAAAGACTGAGTTTACATCTTGGATATATGAAGCTAATCGTTCAACACCGTAAGTAATTTCACTCATTGTTGGCTTAACATCAAGTTCACCAACAACTTGGAAGTAAGTAAATTGACTAACTTCCATACCGTCGAGCCATACTTCCCAACCAACACCGGCACAACCCATTGATGGATTAGCCCAGTTATCTTCAACAAAGCGAATATCATGTTCTAATGGATCAATTCCCAGAACCTTTAAACTATCAAGGTAATATTGTTGAATGTCTTCAGGGGCTGGTTTAATAACTACTTGGAATTGATGGTGTTGGAACAAACGGTTAGGATTTTCGCCATAACGACCATCAGCAGGTCTTCTTGATGGTTCAACATAGCAAGCTGCCCAAGGTTCTGGACCAACTGCTCTTAAGAAGGTATATGGACTCATTGTTCCTGCACCCTTCTCAACATCGTATGAAGGCATGATCATACAGCCCTTGGAGGCCCAGAATTGTTCTAATTTAAAAATCATGCTTTGAACATTTAATTTTTCTTCTGTCATTATATATTCCTCCTGTGCTAGGCCAATAAAAAAAGCCTATGCAAAATTTGCATAGGGACGAAAATATTTCGCGGTTCCACCCTAATTCAGAAAGTATTCTTTCTGCTCTTAATTGACTTTGGCTAGAGGTGCCTTTTCCTAGGTGTCCTCCCATCAAACGACACTTGCTGTACTAGTACTTTTCTTAATCCTCATCATCGCCAACCTGCATAAAATTTTACCACAGCTAAGATAATATGACTAGCATCATTAATTAAAAAGCTTTAATTCATCTAAAAACTTTTTAGTTTTCAAATTTAAATCGAGCGTATGACTGTAAATACGATCGATGGCTTTTCGAGTAGCTTTAAGTGTTTCCTCTTTGATCGTTACGTTTCCTAAACGATTAATTGGTACCAATCCTAATGTTCTGAGAACTGCGGTTTCTTTAGGTTTAAGGCGCATGCGATCAGTAACTTGATAAAAATGATCGCTACAGATAATCCCGCCATACTTTAAAGAAAAATCAAAGTCACCGGTGGTCTTTCCACAAATGACGCATTGTTTTAATTGTGGCCCTACACCAAAGACTGGTAACAATTGTAATTGCACAATTTGCGTTACTACTTCAGGATCTGAGTTATGATTTATTCTTTCAACTGCTTGTTGGACTAAATCATATACTGCATTCAGTGGGGTATATTCAACAAATGCATGGTCTACTAAATCAAAAATGAATGATACATATGCGCTCTTAGTCAAATCATTGTACAGCACTTCATTTTGTTTAACTTCTTTGTATGTTCTCAATACGCTTAATCCATGACCAGAAGTCATAATCGTGTATTTCCCATAAGAAAAATTAAGAACAGCTGCATTTAATTTCGATTTTGGTCGCAATGCACCTTTAACCAACATAGTAATAATACCATCATCTTTGGTCATAATTTTTACAAGTAAATCTGCTTCGCGATATTTTTGGCGTTTAAAAATTATCCCTTGAACCTCTTTTTGTTCAAGCATTAAGATAATTCCTTCTTATCATAGCCAATCATCTTTAAGAAAGCTGGATCTGAGCGCCAATTCTTTTGCAGTTTAACCCAGAGTTGTAAGTTGACTTTCTCACCCAGCAAAGATTCAATTTGTTTTCTAGAATTAATGCCGATTTGCTTCAGCATCTTTCCAGATTTACCAATAATAATTCCTTTTTGCCCTGCACGCTCAACATAGATTGTAGCTTCAATTTGGAGCTTGCCATTTACACGTTGATTCATTCGTTCAACCGCTACTGCTGTTGCATGAGGTACTTCTTGACTGGTTAATTGCAAAATCTGTTCCCTAATCAATTCTGCAACGACAAAATATTCAGGTCGATCAGTAACTTCGTCAGAGCTATAGTATTGTGGACCAATTTCAAGAGTTTTGTGCAAACTTGCTAGCAAATCTTCAATCCCAATGCCTTCAGTTGCAGAAACCGGTAAAAATTCTGTAAAATCACCTAATTGACGGTAAGAATCGATTACTTCTAATAATTTATCGGGATAAACGCGATCTACCTTATTGATTAATAAAAATACGGGAACCTTAACTTTTTCCAGTAATTCAGCGATATAGCGATCGCCTTTTCCTGCAGGTTCTGGTTCTACCATAAATAATACGAGATCAACATCATTTAGACTTGATAAGCTGGCTCTATCCATATAATTATCTAATTCTGAATGAGGTTTAAAGATCCCAGGAGTATCAACAAACACAACTTGCATGTTATCTGAAGAATAAATCCCGGAAATACGATTTCTCGTTGTTTGTGGTTTATTTGATGTAATCGCAACTTTCTGTCCTACTAATCGATTCATTAATGTTGATTTACCAACATTTGGTCGACCTACTAAAGCTACGAAACCAGACTTAAATTCCTTATTTTCTGTCATTATTTACCTCTACCAACATCTAGTTGATCGGGATACAAAGGTAACCCGTACTCCTCAAGAACTTTTCCTTGAATACCAAACATTTCTTTAGCTTCATCAGGCTCAATATGATCATAGCCATTTAAGTGAAGAAAGCCATGAACAATGGTATAACCAAATTCACGATCGAAACCAGTACCATATTCCACACTATGCCGCTTAATGACACTTGGACACATAAAAAGATCGCCAATATCCTCTTGGAAATCTGGATCGTCAATAAAAGCAGCCATGTCTAAAGCATCTTCGCCATCTTCAATTGCAAATGAAATTACATCAGTTGGTCGATCTTTATCACGATACTTCAAATTTATTTCATGACTTCGTGCTTCATCGACAAAATTGATGCTCATTTCAAGATTATTGTCTTTATTGATGTGCTTTTTGGCCAGCAATAATAGCTGTTCGATCCAGGAACGCCAGTCACGTGTACTGTCATCTAAAAAACCTACTTCATCATTATAGGTGATCTCAATTGGATCCATGCTAATTACCTATCCCCTTTTTCTCATATGCATTAATTATCTTAGCTACTACTGGGTGTCTTACTACATCAGCCGATGTAAAATTAATAAACTTTATTTGGTCGATTCCTTTGAGTATTTCCTTAGCATCAAGCAACCCACTCTTTTGTCTCCCCGGCAAATCCACCTGTGTCATGTCTCCATTGACAATCATCTTGGAATTAAAGCCAAGTCTAGTCAAAAACATCTTCATTTGCGCATCAGTGGTATTCTGGGCTTCATCTAGAATAACAAAAGCATCATCTAAAGTTCTTCCACGCATGTATGCTAAAGGAGCAACCTCAATCGTTCCTCTCTCCATTAATCTATCTGTCGTATTAGTACCTAAAATAGCATAAAGCGAATCATAGATAGGTCGCAAATATGGATCAACTTTTTCCTTTAAATCACCAGGTAAAAACCCTAATGATTCTCCGGCTTCAACTGCTGGACGAGTTAACACAATTCGTGAAACTTCACCACGCTTAAAGGCCGCAATTGCGCATACAACAGCCAAAAAGGTCTTCCCTGTACCAGCTGGACCGATACCAAAAACCACATCTGACTTATTGATTGCTTCAACATAATTTTTCTGCCCCATATTCTTAACTCTAATCGGCTTGCCTTTAGCATCCCGAATTAAAATTTCTTTATACAGCTCAGAAAAATATTCAGTTGTGCCTTTATCTGCCATCTTCATTGCACTAACAATATCGGGCGCACTAATGTTAACACCAGTACTCACAACCTTGTCTAGTTCATGAAGGATCTCGTTTACTAATTTGACTTTGCTGTTATCTTCACCAGAAATAACAATTTCATTTCCAGTGTCAGTAATACTCAAGTCATAATTTTCAGCTAGAAGCTGCAAATTTTTATCGTTAACGCCAACAATTTTTTGGATATTTTCTGGATCTTTAGGAATAAAACTGGTTTTAACCAAATAAACCCACTCCTTTTATTCTACTTTAAATGCTCGCGCACAATAGTTGAAGTGACCTTTCCATCAGCTCTACCCTTGATCTTTGGCATCAAACCTTTCATTACCTTACCAAAATCAGCTTTTGTTTTTGCGTCTACTTCTTTAATAGTTTCAACCACAATTTGTTCAAGTTCTTCTTTAGAAAGCTGCTTAGGTAGATAAGATTCAACGATAGCTAATTCTTTTTTGGTTTCTTCAACTAAGTCGTCTCGTTTACCTTTAACAAAATCAGCAATTGATTCTTCTCTTTGCTTCTTTTCACGATTCAAGACTGTCAATTCATCATCTTTAGTAAGATCATGTCCTAACTTAATCTTTTCATTCATCAATGCCGATTTAATCATTCTTACCGTGTTTAAACGGATCTTATCTTTATTTTTCATAGCTTCTTTCATATCTGCCATGATTTGTTCTGATAAGTTCATTATTATTGCCTCTTCCTAATAACACTAACTATACTCAATTATAACAGAGTTCAAAACAATGAAATAGTTTTTTTACCCAACAAAAAAACTCTCGTCATCCGACGAGAGTTAATTCGTTAAAATTAATAATGTCTACGCTTGCGTGCAGCTTCTGACTTAAGCTTTCTACGAACACTTGGTTTTTCATAGAATTCGCGCTTACGGTATTCTTGTAAGGTACCACTTCTAGAAACGGAACGCTTGAAACGACGAAGAGCATCATCAATAGACTCGTTTTCATGAACGATAGTCTTAGCCATGTGTGATCCCTCCTTCCATTTCTTGGCGTTACGCCATACGTTTAATTAAATTATAGCAAACCATCTTTCTTGGTCAATAGAAAGTTGTAAATTTTTTCAATTTATTTTTCAAGAGATAAATTCCTGCATTTAAAGTGACTTAAGCGATTTCATTTAGCTAACAATTTGATATAATCATAGTGTAGAAAGAGGTGCTTACTCATGCCAGAAACCAACAACGATACGGCAAAGAAAGAAGTAAATATTATTATAATCTCAGATGCAGCTGGAGATACCGCATTTAATAATGCTACGGCAGCTGCTGCGGAATTCCCAGATGCCAAAGTAAATTATCGTAGATATCCTTTTATTACTGATTTAGATAAGCTAAACGAAACTTTCGAAGAAATTGAAAAATTCCCTAACTTAGTAATTATCTATAGTTTGGTAAAAGACGAAATGCAACTACCTGTGATTCGTTTTGCAAGAGAACACAACATTCAAAGCGTAGATATCTTTTCACCTGTTGTCGAAGCTTTACAAGCAACTACAGGAATGCGACCAATGCAAAAAATTGGTGCTCAGCACAATTTGAATCAAAAGTACTTTGACCGTATTTCCGCTATGGAATTTGCAGTTATGTATGATGATGGAAAGGATCCAAAAGGATTCCTCGAAGCTGATGTGGTTTTGTTGGGAGTTTCTAGAACTTCTAAAACCCCACTTTCACTTTTCCTTGCAAATAAGAACTTAAAAGTAGCCAACCTACCTTTAGTTCCCCAAACTCATATTCCAAAAGAAATTTACCAAGTCGATCCTAAAAAGATTATTGGTTTAACCAATGATCCTTCAGTATTAAATGAAATTAGACGTCAAAGAATGATTTCTTATGGACTTAATCCAGATACCACTTATTCAAGTATGGATTCAATTAACGAAGAGCTTGAATCAGCTAAGAAACTTTACCGTAAACTTGGCTGTTATGTAGTTAACGTTGCTCACCGCTCAATTGAAGAAACTGCCGCTTTGATCATGCATCATTTAGGCGTTGAGGATCAATAACAGATTAATAACAAATAAGGACTATCAATCTCAAAGTTAGATTGGTAGTCCTTTTATTCGTTATACAATTTCTTGCTCTTTGAATCGGCCATAAACTTTTTCTACTTCACTCACGCTCATAAAAGCATATGGATCCGCCTGCTTAACTATTTCTCTAATATCGTATAAGTCATAGCGATCAATTATCGTAAGCAAAACAGTTTTTTCGGTGTGGCCATATGCCCCTTCCGCATCATGTAAAATCGTTATTCCACGATGCATTTTGCCTTGTATACCATCAATGATTGCTTGCGCATGTTCTGTAATTATCATCACTTGCATTTTTTTATGTTGAGTATAGACGGCATCGATTACTCGACCATTGATAAAAATTGTAAGTGCGGAATACAGTGCTCGTGTCCAACCAAAAATAAAACCCGCAGCAGCAATAATTATCAAATTAACTAAGATATTGAATTTGCCATAACTTGTCCCAGTTTTTTGTCTGATCACAATCCCAATAATATCAAGTCCACCAGTAGAGATTCCATTCTTTAAAGCAAATCCGGTACCAATACCATTGATGGTTCCACCAAAAATAGCGCAGAGCAATGGATCCCAGTGAACCTCTAACGGCTGAATCACATGCATCATAACTGATCCTAAAACAACTGCGACAATTGTGAAAAATGTGAACTTATGGCCAATCTTTACCCACCCCAAAATAAACAGAGGCACATTTAGTGCAAAATACATAAATGAGGTTGAAATAGTAAAGGGAAAATATTTTTCAGTTACTGAATTTGTCAATTGGGCAAAACCTGTTATTCCTGACGAATACATGTGCCCTGGAGCCCAGAAAAAGTTCAGGGCAATTGCAACAGCAATTGAAAAGAAAAAGGCTGCTGATAATTTCGAAATGAAATTATATCTTCTATTAAATCTATCTAATTGATCCATAATGTCAATTCCTTTAGCAAATATGTCTTGATAACCTAGGACTTGTTACAAGTTTAGAGCAACTTGCTGATTTGCGAATCCTAGTCAAAATTTTAACATAAAATGGATCAAGTTATTAGTTAATCTATGATTTTAGTAATAAAATCTGCTATCAGCAAAATTCTCGTTAACGACATTAGGCACATTTTTTGCAAGAGCTTACGAAAATAGCTAAAATTGTTTCTAACAAGTTTTTAAATACTTTAGTATATTTAACTTAAGGAATCGAGGAAAATTATGGAAAACGAGCAAACAAAACTTGATACTGCTATTTTTGCTGGCGGATGCTTTTGGTGCATGGTTCAACCTTTCAATACCTTACCTGGTATCAAAAAAGTAATCAGCGGTTATACTGGTGGACACGTTGAAAATCCAACATATGAACAAGTATGTACTGGTACTACCGGTCATACAGAAGCAGTAGAAATCACCTTTGACCCGGAAGTTTTTCCTTATGAAAAACTAGTAGAAATCTATTGGCAAGTTGCAGATCCAACTGATGCGACTGGACAATTTCAGGATCGCGGTGATCAATATCGCCCAGTCATTTATTACAACTCGCCTGAACAAAAAGCTACTGCAGAAGCTTCAAAAGCTAAATTAGCAGCTAGTGGTTTATTCGACAAGCCAATTGTTACTCAAATCGAACCAGCGGCTCCATTTTATCCAGCAGAAGAATATCACCAAGACTTTTATCAGAAAAATCCTCTTCGCTATATGATGGAGGAAGCCGGCGGACGTGGCGAATATATCAAAAAGCATTACAAGCAAAATTATTAAGATAATACCCAAGACCTTCGTATGTACAATGATACGAGGTTTTTTATTTTTCAAAAATAAAAAAGATAGATCTCGAAAACTATCGAAATCTATCTAAATTTTAAAAGATTAAAAATTGCCAGTTTTGACATAGCGATTCCGATTAATTCGGAAATAACGCTTGCCATTAATGCTTATACTTGAACCATAAGTGTACAAAGTCCGGCCAGCGTAAAGCTTACCTTCAGCATAGACTCTCTGTCCCTGATTATTGTACACATATGCATTGTGAGTCAAAACCCGCTTACGTCCATCAATATTTGATAAGTTAGCGTATTGGTTATCACCAATCTTGTAATATTGCTTGCCATTAATAACTACCATGCCACCTAAAACAGTAACTTGGTTATATGCTCCAATTGAAGAGTTACCTACTCGATTACCATCTTTATCATAAATGTATGCCTTGTGCATTACTGTTTTAACGGTTTTCACTTCTGTACTTGAATTAGTGGTTACAGTATTATTCTCAGGCTTAGCTTGTTCAGCAACTTGTTGTGTATTAGTTACTGGTGCTTGGGTAGTCGAACTATTATATGATAAAGGAAGCAAGGTGATGTTACCATCAACGCTTAAACCACGCCAATTATCAGTAAACTGCCAAATCGCGATTCCATCCATTGATGGGAAATAATTGAAATCAGGCGTATCAATTCGCCCTAAAGTAGCGTACGATGCAACCCATAGCGAATTTGGATATGAGTTCAAAATTACGCTCGTATCGATGTTATTCCGCAATAAATATGCGCCAGAATACAGTAATGGCTTATACCCTGAAGCACTGATTTGATTCATAAAAGCCAAGATCGCATTGGCACTAGCCGTTTTCCCAGCGTTAATTGTATTGCCTTGACCAGATTCCCAGTCACAAGCAATATAAGAACCACTTGGTAAACCAACTGCTTGAGCTGACGCAACAGCAAAATTAGCTTCTGCTACCGCTGATGCACTATCAGCACCAAAAGTAGCAAAATGGTACGCCATCGGCATCATATTGTTATTAATCGCACTCGCTACTTGTGCACTTGCTTTAGGATTTTGATAAGATATTCCTTCACTTACTTTAACAATGGCAAATTGAGCCCCTGCTTGAGCATCAGCTGTAACATTGCTACTTTGATAACTTGCCACGTCAACTCCATAAGATCTTGCCGCAACTGAGTCAGTAGCTGCTTTTACAGTTACGGATTTTGATATGGGTGAAGTCTGAGTTGCTAACCCTGCAACCATAGTTAAGCTACCAGCACAAGCTAATACGCTTAATAAGCGCTGTTCTTTTTTACGCATCCAATTCCTCCGTTTGCTTATATCTGCTCTTTGATCTCTATTAGTACAGCTACATAATAACACGGTTTTAGCAATTAAATTCTTAAGATTGCATGACAGTTTTGAAAAATCTCTTGTTTAAACAAATAACTGCTTATATTCGCCATATCCTCTTTCTTCTAGTTGGTCATAAGGAATAAAATCTAACGCTGCAGAATTGATGCAATACCGTAGACCTCCCTGATCAACTGGGCCATCGCTAAACACATGACCCAAATGTGAGTCAGCTTCTGGGCTTTTAACTTCAGTTCGTTCCATATTATGCGATTGATCGCGACGGTAGACTAACTTTTTAATTGGCTTGGTGAAACTAGGCCAACCACATCCTGCATCATATTTATCAAGACTAGAGAACAATGGTTCTCCTGAAACAATATCAACATAGATTCCCTTCTCGTAAAAATCGTCATACATACCAGAAAAAGGATATTCCGTTGCTGCATGTTGTGTAACTTCATATTGTTCTTTTGACAATTCTTTTAATCGTTCTGCTTTATCCATCTTAAAACCTCTTGTATTAAATAAATTAAATCTTTATCTTGTATTATGATAAATATACCAACTTTTGCCTTAAAAGTGTTGCTAGTTGCTCAAAAATGACAGCAAAAAAGTCATTAACTAGCCTTTACTAATTGATGACTTTAAATTGTTTAAAAATCAGAAGCTTTAATATAGCGATTCTTTTGAATACGGTAATACTTATCACCATTAATTGTTACTGTACCACCATAAGTTGAAACAGTAGTGCCCTGACTAATTGCTGGACTGCTTACTAACTTACCTTTTTTGTTATAAACAAAGGCTTTATTCTTAAGGATACGTTTGGTTCCATCGACATTATCAACTTTAATGTAGCTGTTTTCACCAACTTGATAATAGTTTACACCATTAATCGCAACCATACCTCCAATTACTTGGACCTTAGTATAAGCCGCATATGACTTGCCAGCTACTCGTTGACCATTTTGGTCATATACGTAAGCTTTATGCATAACTGTCTTGCCTGTCGAAACTTCATTAGTTGATGGGGCTTGACTTGAAGCTGAACCATTAATTGATAAAGGCAAAAGTGAAATATTGCCATCAACGTTTAAGCCTCTCCAATTATCAGTGAATTGCCAAATAATGACACCATTCATTGATGGGAAATAACTAAAATTTGGAGTATCAATTCGACCCATTGATGCATATGAAGCTACCCACAACGAGTTAGGAAATGCGTTCGTCACCTTCGCTGTGTTAATGTTGTGATTTAACAAATACGCACCTGAATACAATAAAGGTTGATATCCGCTATCCTTAATCTGTTGCATAAAAGCGATGATAGCATTAGCACTAGCTGTTTTACCACCAGTAACAACATTGCCATCACCAGTTTCCCAATCACAAGCAATATATGAACCCTTTGGTAAGCCACTTGCTTGAGCAGATGCAACTGCATATTTTGCTTCTGCTACTGCTCGAGATTTGTTCGCACCAAATAAGGCAAAATGATAAGCCATTGGCAACATACTGTTAGATTGCGCACTTGCAATTTGCGCACTCGCTTTTGGATTACGGTAGCTAGTTCCCTCACTTACTTTTACGATAGCAAATTGAGCCCCAGCATTAGCACTGCTCTTTACGCTTGATGATTGATAAACAGCAACATCTACCCCATATGAACGGGCATTTACACTCTTCTTTTTAGCAGCATACACCACATTTTGTGAATTTGAAATAACAGGTACAGCTACGCCACTAGCAAGCAAAATGATGCTTGCACTTCCAATTGTTTTTATTAATCTTTTACTTCTGATTCGCAATTAAATCCCTCGCCTAATTATCTTTGTTATTAATTACTCAGCAATCTATCCACTTAGAATACTATAACAGGTTTTGCGATTTGATGCGTTACAATCAGTTAACAAATAGCGACTATAATATTACAATTCTATACAAAAAACGGACCAAAAGGCCCGTTTACTTGTTATTGTTATTCTTTAATCTTCCCAAGTAGCATTCTTGTCAGCATCTTCTTGAGCTTCTTTTTCCAACCGTTGTTCAGTTTGTGCAACACTTTCAGCATATTGTTCTTCAACTTCAATACCTAAGTCAGCAAGTTGTTGATCTGCTACTGGAGCTGGTGCATGCATCATTGGTTCTGAAGCTGATGCGTTCTTTGGAAAGGCAAGAACGTCACGAATGTTGTCTTTTTGAGCTAACAACATTGCAAACCGATCCAAACCAATAGCTAAACCAGCATGAGGTGGAAATCCCATGTCCAAAGCATCCATCAAATAGCCAAATTGTTCATATGCACGTTTCTTAGTAAAACCAAGCGCTTTAAGCATCTTTTCTTGAATTGAACGCTTGTGAATACGGATAGATCCACCACCGAGTTCATCCCCGTTCATAACAATATCATATGAACGAGCATGTGCCTTATGAGGATCAGTATCTAATAACTTGATCCCTTCATCATCAGGCATAGTGAATGGGTGGTGAGCAGCGATCCAACGTCCTAAACCTTCATCGTATTCAAACAATGGCCAGTCAACGATCCAAACAAAGTCATAAACATCTTTAGGAATAATACCTGTTTCTTTAGC
Organism: Lactobacillus gigeriorum DSM 23908 = CRBIP 24.85; assembly: GCF_000296855.1. GTDB lineage: Bacteria > Bacillota > Bacilli > Lactobacillales > Lactobacillaceae > Lactobacillus > Lactobacillus gigeriorum. The sequence continues at coordinate 118,039 of NZ_CAKC01000093.1, forward strand.
AAAAGCACGACGTAAGTAATTCAATGAGTCGCAAACTACTTTCCAAATATCAGCTACGAAGACTAATAATTCTCCGCCTTCCAAAGCAAATTCTTCCTTCAAAGCTGCTTGATTTTCTTTGGTCAAGAAACGTGAAACTGGACCAGTAAATTCACCATTTTCATATTTAACCCAAGCTAAGCCCTTGGCATGGAATCTCTTGATATATTCTTGCTTTTCTTCAATCTTCTTACGTGAATATGCTTCAGCACCACCTTTAACCGCAATACCTCTTACATAACCACCGTTAGCAATAGCACCTGAAAATACTTTAAAATCAGAATCCTTGAAAATGTGGTTAAGATCATGGATGTACATTTCGTAACGAGTATCAGGCTTATCAGAGCCATACTTATCCATTGCTTCTTGCCATGAAATACGCTTGATTGGCGTTGGTAAGTCGATATTCATAACATCCTTCATAACCTTCTTAAGCAAACCTTCGGTATAGTCTTGAACACCTTGTTCATCTAAGAAAGAAGTTTCCATATCGATTTGCGTAAATTCTGGTTGACGGTCACCACGAAGGTCTTCGTCACGGAAACATCTAGCAAGTTGGTAATATTTGTCAAAACCAGCACCCATCAATAATTGCTTAAACAATTGTGGTGATTGAGGTAAAGCATAGAAACTACCTGGGTAGATTCTTGATGGAACTAAGTAGTCACGAGCTCCTTCTGGAGATGACTTACCTAAAATTGGGGTTTCAATATCAATAAATCCATGTTCATCGAAGTATTCGTGAACTGCGCGCAAAATTTTTGATCTCAAAATAATTGCATTTTGCAAAGTTGGACGACGTAAGTCAAGGTAACGATACTTCAAACGAGTTTGTTCACTAATTTCAACATCATTTTTGATTTCAAATGGTGGGTTCTTAGCTTCGTTCAAAATGATCATTTCACTAACGTTAACTTCAACTTCACCAGTCTTCATTTCTGGGTTAACGCTTGAACGTCTAACAACTTTACCTTTAACTTCAATAACATATTCGTTACCAAGGGATTCCGCAATTTTCATCAACTCTTCGCCTGAATCCTTGTTAACTACAACTTGAACCAAGCCTTCACGGTCTCTTAAGTCGATAAAAATTAGGTTCCCTAAGTTACGAACGCGTTGTACCCATCCAAAAAGCGTTACTTCTTGGCCTTCATATTTAGCAGTGATATTGCCACAATAGTCTGTTCTATGATCCATTTTTTCCATGTTTTAATCCTCTAACTTTTCCATGACTAATTTCATATCATTAATGTCAGTTAAGCTCAAATCGATAACCTTACCATCAGCTAGGCGCTTAATGTTAAGCAACCCTTCTTCTAATTCTTTAGCACCTAAGGTAATAACGTATTTTGCATTTACGCGGTCTGCTTTCTTAAATTGCGCTTTAAGCTTCTTTTGATCGACATCGAATTGAGCACTGTAACCTTGGTTACGAATTGAACGGGCAATTTCAACAGCCTTAAAGCTAGTTTCATCGCCAATATTAGTAATGAAGAAATCAATTCCTTGATCACTGAATAATTCCGGATTTTGTTTTTGCAAAACCAGCATTAAACGTTCTTCTCCAATACCGAAACCAACCGCTGGAGTTTCAGGGCCGTCAAATTCTTCAACCAAGTGATTGTAACGGCCACCGCCTAAAATTGTAGTAGCTGATTCCCAAAGACTTGGATCGGCAACCATAAATTCAAAAATAATTCCTGTGTAGTAATCCAATCCACGTACTAAATCATCATCAATTACATAGTCAATACCTAGTTGCGTAAGCATATTAGTGATTTGCTCAAAATTAGCACGTGATTCGTCATCCAAATAATCCACGATTTTTGGAGCATTTGGCAAGAATTCTTTATCTTCAGGAGCTTTTGAATCAAGAATACGTAAAGGATTCTTTTCAAGTCTCCGCTTAGAATCATCAGATAGCTTATCTTTTAATGGGGTAAAATAATTAACCAAAGCATCATGATAATCTTTTCTTACTTGTGCATTACCTAAGGTATTGATATGTAGCTCATAATTCTTGACTCCTAATTCAGCAAGCAAATCATGCCCCATCATGATGGTTTCCACATCCGCTAATGGATTGTTTGAACCAAAACTTTCTACACCAATTTGATGGAATTCGCGTTGACGACCTGCTTGCGGACGTTCATAACGGAAAGTTGTTGCAATGTAGTAAACGTTAAATGGTTTAACTACATCAGGTCCATACAACTTATTTTCGACGTAGGCTCTAACTACACCAGCTGTTCCTTCTGGACGCAAAGCAATATGACGACCACCTTTATCATTGAAGTCATACATTTCCTTTTCGACAACGTCAGAAGTTTCACCACTTGAACGTGAGAAAACTTCATAATTTTCAAAAGTTGGAGTTCTTATTTCATTGTAGTTTGCCCGCTTAAAAAAGTCTTTGGCAATTCGTTCAACTTTATCCCAAGAACCAGATTGACCAGGCAAAATATCGACTGTTCCTTTTGGCTTTTGTACTCTCATCTTATCATCCTTTATTTTTATTTAAAAAGCACCCTTGAACTTAATCAAGGGCGCTTCAATTAGCACGGTACCACCTTATACTTGCTGCGATTAACGCTCGCGAAACGAACCAATTATCTGTTAAAGGTGTCACAGATTGCGGCTCATCCATTCTTTCACCGATATGAATGGTCTCTGAAAATGGCCTTGCTAATCTCCAGTCTTTGTCATCGATAATTCTTTTATAGCTTATATTTTTAAGTTAACAAAGTCAACCTTTGAAAGCGGATTATTATTCTAAATCAAAAACTATTGTAAATGGTCCATCATTTTCCAGTTCAACTTTCATGTCTGCACCAAATTTACCGGTTTCAACCTTAAAACCAGCTTGCTCTAATTCATGGTTGAATTCTTGCCATAATTCTTTTGACTTAGGTGGGCGCATAGCATCAGTAAAACTTGGACGATTTCCCTTCTTGGTACTTGCTAAGAGTGTAAACTGACTAACGCTCAAGATCTCACCATTAACATCTTTCAATGCGAGATTGGTTTTACCTGCTTCATCTTCGAAGATTCGCATCTTAGCAATTTTATCAGCAGCTTTTTTGACATCAGCCAATTCATCGCCTTCTTTTAAGCCGACTAAAAGGAGCAGCCCCTTTTTAATTTGACCTACTACCTCACCGTCTATTCTAACGGCAGCATGATTGACTCTTTGAATTACAACTCGCATTAATTATCAGACCTCTTAGTTTCATATACATCGGCAATATCACGCAACTTACTCAAAATATCATCCAACTGCTTACTGTTGGCAACTGAAACAGTCGTATAAATATGAGCAATGTTTTCGTCATTCACCTTACCAGAAATATTGTTGATGTTCTTGGTCAAAGAATTCAACTTGTTAATAACGTCACTCAATAAATTGCCACGATTATAACCAAAAATTTCAATATTAGCATTGAATGATTGCAAGCTCTTGTCTTCAACATTTTCCCATTCTACATCGATTAAACGACCTTGAGCATGAGCTTCACGGGTAATATTACGACAATCCATCCGGTGAATTGTTACTCCCCGACCCTTAGTAACATAACCAATAATTTCATCCCCAGGAACAGGGTTACAACATTTAGCCAAATGCAGCATCAAATCGCTAACACCTTGAATCATAACCCCATTTTTATGCTTAATCTTCATTGAAGACGAATTGTTTTGCTTGCGTTCTTCATGAGCAGCCTGCTGTCCAGAATTTAAAATTTCTTGCTCAAGCTTCTTTTGGCGCTCTTCTTCATCTTTACGACGAATATCAAGCGTTAAGCGATTGTAAACGCCAATCGCTGATTGATCACCAAAACCAATTGCTGCGAATAATTCATCGGCTGTACGGAAATTGAAGTTTTCGGACAATTTTTCAAGATGGTCTTTATCCAAAAATTCTTTCGGATTCAATCCGTGCTCACGCAATAGGTTTGCCACCTCTTGTTGACCACGTTGAATACTGTCTTCACGATCAAGCGTCTTGAAGTAGCGTCTAATCTTGTTTCTAGCTCTTGAAGTCTTAACAATATCTACCCAGTCTCTTGAAGGTGTAGCATTAGACTGCGTCATGATCTCGATTACATCACCATTTTTGAGTTTATAATCAAGTGGCACTAACTTATTATTTACCTTCGCACCTACTGCATGACTACCGACTTGGGTATGAATTTCGTAAGCGAAATCAAGCGTTACTGAGCCTTTTGGCAACTCATAGACTTCACCTTTGGGCGTGAAAACATAAACACGATCAGAGAAAATATCGCTTTTCACGCTTCGCATGAATTCATCGGCATCTTTAGTTTCATCTTTTAATTCCAAGATTTCGCGAACCATATCTAGCTTCTCACCAGACGTCGATGGTTTAACCCCAGAAAAGTTGCCACGTTTGTATGCCCAGTGTGCCGCCACACCGTATTCTGCAACTTCGTGCATTTGTTCGGTTCTGATTTGGATTTCAAGTGGCTTACCACCAGGTCCAATAATCGTGGTGTGCAACGATTGATAACCGTTTACCTTTGGTACGGCAATATAGTCCTTAAAGCGCCCTGGCATTGGCTTCCATTCAGTATGAACTGCTCCCAAAACAGCATAACAGTCACGAACGTTTTTAACCAAAACTCTAACTGCCAACAAATCATAAATATCTTCAAAATCCTTATGCTTGTTAACCATCTTTTTGTAGATTGAATAAATATGTTTTGGACGGCCGTATATTTGATATTGAATTCCTAAACTGTCAAGCGTCTTTTTCATTACTGAGATAGCATCAGAAATATAACGTTCACGTTCACTACGCTTGACGTCCATTAAACCTACAATTCGGTAATATGCATCAGGATTCAAATAGTGAAAACTGATGTCTTCAAGTTCCCACTTAATCGAACCAATACCCAAGCGATCAGCAAGTGGGGCATAAATATCCATCGTTTCAGAAGCAATCCGTCTTTGCTTATCAGGTCGCAAATGCTCTAGCGTGTGCATATTGTGCAATCTGTCAGCCAGTTTAACCATAATTACTCGCAGATCCTTAGCCATGGCAATCAACATTTTACGGTGATTTTCAGCTAAAAATTCTTGATGCGACTGATATTGATACTTATTTAATTTAGTTACGCCATCAACGATAAAAGCCACATCTTCCCCAAAAATATTCTTGATATCATCGTTGGTTACTGGAGTATCTTCAACCGTATCATGCAAAAAACCAGCAGCAATCGTATCAGGATCCAAACCTAAATTAGCTAGAGTACCAGCAACTTGAGTTGGGTGAATAATATACGGTTGGCCTGAAGCACGAAATTGCCCTTCATGCGCCTTATTTGCAAAATCATATGCATGTTCAACAAACGCAAGTTGCTCTTCATTCATATATTTTTTACAAGCAGCTATTACCTGCTCATAGGTCATTTCTACGTATTTTGACATATCATTCATCCCTTCTAACGATATAACCGCGTCATTTTTCCGATTGCTTCAAAAATTAAATAGATCAAGCCAAAAATCAAATTATAGCTTGCAAATCTAGGCATAATTGCCAAGCAAAATAAAGCAGGAAGGAGCAACAACCACCAATTAGCAAGTTTTAACTCAAGGATCAATTTGCCAACATGGTAGCTGAACAGGCTATTGATTATTAAAAACAACAATCCTACTCGCCAAACTACCTGTACTCTAAATAAACTAAAGATATATGGCATCGCCATTATTAACAAACTCCACCAAATAATTGGCATCGCCTTATAAGTGTTCAACCGTTTAATAAAGGGCTGATTAAGAATTCGATCTTTGAGTTTTTGCATTAGTAATTCTTATCCTTCTTATCGCTAATTTTTAATATTTTACCACACTATTGTGGCTTGCGGGTAATAACTAGCCCAATCCAACGATCTTCACGCATTGTGAGATTGATCTTAAAACCATGTTCATCCAAAGCAGTTTCAATCTTAGGCAATTGTAGGTAGTCGATTCCTGAAAAAATAATCTTTCCACCTTCTGCGAGATGTTCATCAAGTTGTGGAATTAAATCTAATAGGATTTCGGCCAAGATGTTCGCTACAATCAAATCAAACTTACCATCAACATCAGCTAGCAAACTAGTTTTCTTAGTCTTAATATTGGTTAAATTATTTAGCCCAGCATTTTCTTTAGTAGCAGTCATGGATTCATCGGAAATGTCAGTTGCTAGTACTTCTTTTGCCCCTAGCTTTGCGGCCGCTATTGCTAAAATTCCAGAACCAGTACCAACATCAGCAACTTTTGCAGGGAAGGTTAAGTTGCGTTCAATTCCCATCAATGCCAATTGAGTCGTTTGGTGGTTTCCAGTACCAAAGGCTAAACCTGGATCTAACTTAATGATCGCTTGATCAGGAAATGCTGGTTGGTAGTCTTTCCATTCAGGTACAACGGCTAAGTGGCGTGAAAATTGAATTACATGATAATACTTTTGCCAAGCCGTATTCCAATCTTGATCAGCAATATAAGAATATGTGATTTTGACCTGACCAATTGCTAAGCCGTATGAAGCAAGTTCTTCCAATTTTGCTTGGTATTGTTTTACCAGTCCTTCAGCATCTGCTTCTTGATCAAAATATGCTAAAAATTGTAAATCTTCAGGTAGATCCTTAATTTCATCCATTTCGACAACCGTTGAATCATGAAGCCACCCTGCTTGTTCAAAATCGCTCCGCTTTCTTGCCTCTGTTCCTAAGGCATGCAAAACGTCTTGACTATAAATACTTAAAGCGTCTTCGACCTCATGGCTAGTTTCAATTTTAATAACTAGTAATTTCATCAATAAACCTACTTTCTTTCACATCTTATTATAAAATGGTACCATTATTTTTTGGGTGATGAACAAATGTCTAAGAAAAAGAAAAAAGATAAACTCGAGAAAACTCTCGTTGAAAAAATCCTTGATCAAAATAAAATCAAATATCGTCAAGCACAATTCGAATTCCACGAAGATAGCGGTGGCGTTGCGCAAATGGACACTTCTATTCTAGAAGAGAAAGAACGTTTAGTCTACAAAACGCTTGTATGCCTAGGTAACAAAACCGGTCCAATCGTAGGCGTGATTCCTATTCCAGAACATTTAAGCATGAAAAAATTAGCCAAAATTTCTGGCAATAAAAAATGTGAAATGTTGCCTTTGAAAGATTTACAAAAAACGACTGGCTATGTTCACGGTGCTAATACCCCGATTGGAATCTACTTCAACCATCATCTTCCTATTTATCTTGACCAACATATGATGAATGAACCTGAAATCGCCGTTTCAAGTGGCGAAGTCGGTCGAAGCATTTTTATTAATCCTCAGGACTTAGCCAAATTCTGTCATGCCGACTTTTATGATTTAACGGAATAGTCTTATTATTTATCTTAATAGTGCTATACTTATCATTAAAGTATTATCACGAAGAAGATGAATGAAATGAACCTTCCCTTAACAATTTTGGGATTTTTCCTTGCTATGTTGGCAGTTTTCGCAGTCGTGATTATTGCTTTTGGCAAATAAGAAAAAAGAGAAAACGCATTAAACAATTTGCGTTTTCTCTTTTTGTTTGCTATTTACTGTTGATCAATTGATCAATTTCAGCTTGAGTCTTATTTAGATCCTGAGCTGGATCAATTGCTGGCCATTCATCGAAGTATTTAAGAATTTGCTTATACTTGTCATCTGCTAATTCCCAGAAAAAATCAGTCATTGAAACATAGTATTTCTTGTAGCCATATTCGGCTTCTTTAATATTACCAATGATAGCAGCAGCTGTCATATATTGATTTTCGAAGTCGATTACATTAGTAAAGTGCCCGCTCAAACCTTTAGTATCAGTAAATAAATCTTTGTAATATCTAATACCTTCTTGTAAGTCTAAGTTGACAAAAATGTCAGCTAAGTATTCTGGAGTTAATCGTTTAGCTACTGTTGGTACATTATATGATGGGAAGTAATTTTCATTGGTTCCTTTAATAATTGCAGTTGGAATTAGCTTAGATGCGACTGTTCCCAAATGAGTATAAGCCTGATATTTTGGAATCAAACCTGCTTCATATTCCGCAAGAGCGTGAACAACCATCATAGCTTTTCTACGATCGCTAACCTCTGGAGTTTCATAATCTTTAAGACCAATTGCATGACGCATTAAGTTCATATCTTCGCGTGCACGATTAGTATACGCATCACTTAACTCAATTAAAGGCTTAAGAGCTTCTACCTCTTCGTCTGTTGGAACCGTATCAATTAACTCACTATCTTTACCGAATAAGTTACCTTTTCCAGCATCTAATTGTGCACGAATTCTCGCCTTAATGCTATCTAAAGCATTTTGCATCTTAGTGTATTCTGGCGTTCCTACTTGTAAGTAATCTTCGACACTCTTAAAGTTATCGTAAACTTTATCATCTGGATTAGTAGGGATCATTTGGCTAACCAATTTTGCACGATCAACTATTTGGTCAAGAGTAGAAGTTCTATTACCATTTTCATCAGCTAATTGAACGTAAGTTGGAGAGCCGGGTACTTGTAAACGATCAAGTTCATTCTTAGCATCAATTCTAGCTTGTGCTTCAGCTTGATATTCTTTGATTGCTTCTGCATTTTCCTTCTTAACTAGATCAAGGTTGTCCTTAAATTCTGGTGCATAAACAATGTATTGAACACTATTTGGATCAGATGGTCTCACTTTTTCCATTTGATCAACTAATTGTTGAGTTCTACTTACAGAATCATGATCTGGAAGTGTTCCTGAATTAAGAATTGCTTTTGCTTCAGCTAAAACATCATCATATAGTTTTTTAGAGTTTGCTAATTCAGTACTCCTTGTCTTATAAAATTCAACCCAATATTTTAACATAGCAATTTGACTCTTGATCCCAGTTTCATTTGCAGCATTAGAATTATCAAGAGTTTGTTGCCCAGATCTAGTTTGTGCTCCTAAAACTTGTTTTGCCGATGGATCCGTTGAAGTATTCATAATTGCATTCGATGCATTAACCAAATCTTGAAGTTCGGCTAGCAATTTATCCTTATTAGTCAAAGTCTTACCATCAAGACTAGCTTTTGCGTCGGTTAATGCCTTTGCTAATTTATCTGCATCAGCTTGACTGAGTAGCGGATTATTTAACCCGTTTTGCGCTTGGGTAAGTGCTGTATCATATGCACTCTTCTTATCACCTGAAGCATTCTTATATAAGTCGGTTTCTTTAGTAGCAGTACTATCATCAACAGCTGCTTTTAAGGCACTAATATCAGTTTGTTTGCCGTCTAAGCCTGACTTAGCGTCTTTCAATTTACTGAGAGCTTGGTCAACCTCTGATTGTTTAGCATCTTTCTTATTCAAAACTGATTTTGCATCGCTTAAAGCTTGATCAAATGCAGTTTTACTTGCATCCCCTGCATTTTGATAACTTACTTGATTAGTAACTGCTGAGCTTGAAGCAACTTCATTTGACAAAGCAATCGTATTAACAGGTTCGCTAGGTTTTGTTGTTTCACCGCTACCACTTTGATCCTTGGAGCCTTGGTCTGTTTTACCTTCACTCGTTCCTGGGGTGGTTTCACTGCTACTACTTTGATCCTTTGAACCTTCGTCTTTACTACCCTCGCTTGTTCCTGGGGTCTCTTTGCTTGGATCAGTTGTGCTTTCATTCTTGCCTGGAGTAGTTTCACCACTGCCGCTTTGATCCTTGGAGCCTTCATCTGTATTGCCTTCGCTCGTTCCCGGGGTTTCTTTACTTGGTTCGGTCGTGCCTTCATCCTTGCCTGGGGTAGTTGCCTCACCGCTACCGCTTTGATCCTTGGAACCTTGGTCTGTTTTGCCTTCACTCGTTCCTGGTGTCTCCTTGCTTGGATCGATTGTACCCTCATCCTTGCCTGGGGTAGTTGCCTCACCGCTACCGCTTTGATCCTTAGAACCTTGGTCTGTTTTGCCTTCACTCGTTCCTGGTGTTTCTTGGCTTGGAGTGGTGTTAGTGCTATTACCTTGACCTTGTTCATTACCACTTGGATTTACGTTATCATCAATAACTGGATTGCTTGTTTGATTGTCATTGGTTTGACTTGTTCCAGGAGTAACAACAGGGGTGTTGTTATCAGTAGTTTCGCCTTTTCCATAATTTGTTTCAGGTACAACTTCAACTGGTGCAACTGGCTTCTTGGGATTAATCTTATCCTTGCTCTTTACCTTATGTTTAGCTACAACCTTGCCTTTAGGGTTTACGATCTTGATATCATTACCCTTAAAGTAAATTACAGTACCTACAGGAATATGACGTTCTTCTCCAGGTTTAATCCCGTTCCACTTCATCAACAATTGATACCTAATATTTAAAGCCTTAGCTACAGCCCAAATCGTATCGCCTTTTTTGAAAACAAATTTGTGATGCTTGTAGTCGATCCGCTTGCGAACATCAGCAACCAAATTATAGCGTCTAACTTTGCTAGTACGACTTACTTTCGCTGCTTGAACATTCTGACTAGTGCCAGCTTCTGCTAAACTAGCAGCCAATAATGGAACTACTAATCCCGCTGCTAAATATCTAGAGCGGAATTTCTTTTTATTTTTCTTATTCATAGCTACCTCGTTAATATAATCATCATCTTATTGATTTCAGTACCAAGATTATAACATTATTCAGTATAAATGTATGGTAATAGGCCTTGTAACTGTAATAAAAAATCCATTTACTCACATGAGCAAATGGTTCTATAAGCATATAGTTATAAATTGACATGACGCCATTTCTTATCGGTTAAGATTCTGGCAGCCACTAATCCCATTGGTAAAGCTGCCACAATCATCAATGCAGCCACAATCCAATAAGCTCCCAAATTAATATTATTGATTCCGAAATTATATACTGCACGGTACATGTATAAACCAGGCACCATAATTACAATAGAAGGCACCGTCAATGATATTCTTGGATAACCTACCTTGTTTCTGACAATGCTTGCAAGTAACCCTGCAATTAATGCGCCAATAAAAGCTGCTAATGCCGGTGGCATATTTCCAAAATCTACCAAACTCAATCTTGAAGTATTAGCAATTGACCCGATAATGGCTGCAATGCTTGCCATCGAAAGTTTTGAGTTAAACATAATTGAGAAGCCAAAGACGCCACAAAAACTGGCAATTAGCCGGAAGCCTGTCAACTCAAGTACATTCAGCTTAATTGGTGGAATCATGCCTGGTTTAAGTCGAAGCAGCATCGCTACTCCCCAACCAACCATGGTCGCAATTAAAATTATCAAAATTGCATAAGCCATTCTTTCAAGTCCTGAGCGCATATCTAATTTAGACATATCAAGCCCAGAAGTGATAAACGGAAATCCTGGAATAACAAAAAGCATTGCTCCAATATAGCCATATGCATGGTTATAATCGATTCCCAACAAGGTGCGTAGCAACAAAAAAGTTAAAAAATAGCCTAAGCACGACATTGCTACACCAGAAGCAATTTTGGCTACCATAGTTATTTTGTGCTTTCCCATTAATCCACGAATGTATGCCCCAATGGCTGCACCTACAAAGGCACAGATGATTTCAGGAATACCCCCACCTAACAAGAAAATGAATCCTCCACAGGCTAAACCAGCAGATAATCCTGAAATCCATAACGGTACCTTAGTCTTCATCTGATCAATTTCATCTAATCGACGATTTATCTGACCTAGAGTCCAATGACCATGTCCCTTCTGAAATTGGCGAACGAACTTTTCCATTTCATTCAGCTTATTCATGTTGACACCGGTACTTGGCAAAGTTAAGGTTTGCGAATATGACTTATTGTTGGCGGCAAAACAAGTATATTCGATCGATACCAAACCTATATCGGCCGAACATGTAATGCCCAATGTTCTTGCCATCGTATCCATTGCATCGCGAACGCGCCAAGCTCCAGTACCACAGCTAAGCAACATTTGTCCTACTCGTCCAACCAATGAAGCTTTCTCAACTAAAGTTACTTCTCTTGCTAAGGTATTATCGCTGCTTTTAAAAAATTCATCCCACCGGATTTTCATATGATGATGGTGCGATAAATTCATATTGACCTCTTTCTCAGAAGGTATTTCTGCCATGACTATTTCAATCTCCCAACTACTAATTAACAAATATCGGTTACTATTTTACCACAGCTACGAAATGACGCTTTTGGGATTTTTTGAAAACACTTCAATTTTTTGAAATTTTTTTGAAATAAAATTATATAATGGTTATATAACCAAATTTAATGAAAAGGATTGATTTTTGATGCCACAACTAAGCAAGGAAGACTTAGCTAATATTGCCCATGATTACTACTTAAGTAAATTAAATATTGGCGATATTTCACAAAAATATGATTTGTCAAGGTACTTAATCACTAAAGCTTTAGAAGATGCGGAAAAAAGCGGCATAGTTCGTATTAGCATCTATCATGGCGTCAAACGTAATGAAGAACTGGAACGGATTTTTCAGGATAAGTTTGGTCTTAAAGAAGCCATTATCTTAAACAACTTTGAAACTGCGACTCAAGATAATGAAGCAATCATTGACCAAGCAGCCAAACAAATCCAATCTTATATTAAGTCAGCACACAATGTAGGGATGACCTGGGGCGCTTTGATGCACGATATTGTTAACAGTTTTGAAGCTGATGATCGTGAAGATCTGAATTTCGTGCAGATTTTAGGACAGGCAATTCATTCTAATAAACGGAAAAATCAATTGGTTCAAATTGCTGCTGATAAGTTTAATGCCAATTCAAAATTTTTACCTGCTCCTTTGTATGTTCATAACCATGAATATATCGAAGCAATGCAGAAAGAACCGTTTTTCTCGTATCTTGAAGATGACTACCACAACCTCGATTTGTTAATTGCTAGTGTTGGAACTATTGAATCAATACGAGTTAACAGTTTTGTCGAAAAGTATTATTGGGATGTTTTATTTGAAGATGTCGATATTAATAAACAAGTAGGAATGATTTTTGGACGTCCTTATGATATTAATGGAAATTTCGTTGAACGTTTCGAAGATTATACCTGTGGTATTTCCATGAAAGACATCATGCATACCCCTACTCGTTTTGTTGTTGTAAAAAATCGTTTTAAAACCAGAGCATTGCTTGGCGCATTGCGTACTGGCGTTATCACTCACTTAGTAACCAATGAAGATATTGCGAATAAAGTTATCAAAGAAATTGAACGCCGATAAATATGAACATTTAGTTGTATCGGATCCTAAACAATCTAATAAGCAGCGAACTTTGAATATTCATGAGATGCGACCTGATGAAATCAAAGAAAAAGCTCGCATACATGCGCTTACTTGGCAAGAAACTTATCATGATCTTTTACCAGCCAGTTCAAATTCACGAGTAACTCCTGAATTTGCCGAGGAAGTTACTCGAACAATTAATCTTGATCAACTGGTAGCCTACGTTGACGACAAAATGGTCGGCTATGCTTCAACATCCTTTAGTTGTCGTCCCGCTTTTAAACGCGATTGTGCTGAGATTGGCCACTTATATGTTTTAAAAGAATATCAAGGATTGGGAATCGGGACTTACCTTATTGAAGCGATAAAAGATCTCTACCCTGGCCGTGATTTAGCATTGGGATGTTTGGTCACCAACTATTCCGCTCAAGCTTTCTATCAAAAAATGGGCTTTATAAATACTGGAAATATTTTTATTGGTGACAGCCAAGATCCTAATGATCGCGAAGTCGAGTTCTTCTTGAAAGTAAGAAAAGATTAGAACCGGCTTTTCAAGTTGTAGTATGAGCATTGATTTTTCTGTGAGAATTATCTTTGCTCATTTTCTTTTTACTTATCAAAAAAATAATTTTTTCGATTTTTTGCGTATTTATATATTAGGGGGCTATTTTTGCTCTCAAATTTATATAATACGAGATCAGATATCATGGACTACGAAATGAAGATGATAGATCGAGAAATCTACGGTCGCGAGATTGGCGAAAAGGTAGCTGAAAAAAGAGAGCGTCGTGCAGGAGTTAAGAAACTGATTGATGTGCTTATCGATTTGTCTCACGACGACGAAACGATTTTTATTAAGGCAAAGAATAAGTACGGTCAATACTTCTCAGATGATGAATTAAAGCAATTCATCGCAGAAGCGAAAAACGATTCTTTGCAAGAAGCCTAGTCTATCTTCTATGTTAAAAAGGGAGCGAGTATTTCACTCGTTCCCTTTTTTGTACTAATTCAATTCCATTGCAACAGCAAGATAACCATCACCATATTTGGACAATCCTAAGCCCAAGTTAGAATAGCTTGGGTTCGCTAAATTATCTCTATGTCCCCAGTTTGATGCCGCATCATTGTAGACCATTTCATAAAAAATACGTTTTGCATATTTAGCAGGCGTATCAATTGAAACATAACCGATATTCTCTGCATGGGATGGATTGTTAGGATCATTGATAAATCCTGCGTGATTATCAAGTCCATTCTTTTGATCATTCGCTATCTTTGCTGCATATTGATTCAATTCGCTATTTAAACTGAAAGCACTTGTACCATTACTCTTGCGCCAATCATTTACTAAATTCAAGAATGCTTGTTTAAATTCTTCTACATATTGATCATTAAAAACAATTTTCTTACTGTTTCCACTATTGCCATAAGCTACGTTAACTTTACCTGTATTGGAATTAGCAGTAATAGTAGCACTATGCCTTCCTGATGAAGCCTTGCTTGGTTTCTTTACTTTCTTGATTTTCTTAAGCTTAACTTTGCCTAAAACCACATCACTAGCCTTAACATATTGACCTTTAGGACTGAAAGGTTTGGCTAATTTATCATGAACAATATAGATTTTTGACCATGAATATATTTAATGCCATAGGCTTTAGTCTTAGTATTTCGCTCAGAAACAACCGTTGCCCACCGACCATTCGGTAGCTTACCTACAGCAACCTGACCTTTGGTATCATAAGTGTAGCCTTTTCTAACAAAAGTAATGTAAAAACTTTTTGCTGCTTGTACTGGCTGTTGACTGGCAACTGTTCCGATGCCAATTCCACTAGCAATTGCTACCAGAGTAACGACTCTTTTCATCCTCATTTTCTATCACCTCACTAAGTTTACATAATTTTATTTATGTTTAAAATTATCCCTTAATATATCGAGTTACTGTTCCATCACCTTGCCTAAATACTAGTTCATTGCTTTGGCGTGTCATCTTTCCTGCATAATAGCCACCAACAATATAACCATTATAGAACTGTATAAAACCCAAACCATTCTTGCGCAATGCCTTAGATGTCCGATGTATAGTATCACCATAAGGATAATTACCAGCATCAAGATAGCGATGACTCTTCGTAAATTGCTGTTCTTGCTTCATTCACTACCATCTAAATATGGCGTATCAGAAGTATATAAATAATATTTCCCTGATAACGCAGTCGCTTTATAAGCATGATAGATATCTCCAGCTGGCAAATCGATCTTACTTGTTAATCGCTTAAAAGTAATCGTATGCGCAGTAATTTTAATTTGCTTAAAAATCATCCAGCGAGATTTTCCAGTAGCAAACTGACCACGTTTAATGCTCTTCAGCTTCCAATTTCCCTTACTTTCGACGAAACTGTATATTTGGTGTAAGTAGTGGCACCAACTGTTTGATCAATAGTCGCAAAACCACTCGCAAAAATGCCTAAAGCTACAACAGATGCCAAAATCTTTTTCATAATCATCCCCACCTATCTAATTGCTAGTACTATTCCTTAACATATCTAGTTACTATTCCATTGCCTTGCTTGAATACTAGCTCGTTTCCTTGGCGTGTCATCTTGCCCGCATAATATGTAGAATAATAAGTTTCACCATAAAATCTAGAAAAACCTAAGCCATTCTTTCTAAGCGATTTTGAAGTCTTTACACCATCTGGCAATTGTCCTGCATTGAGGTAGCGGTGTTTAAGAGTATTATATATTTTATCAGTTACTTTAAAGAATTAATTGTTATTTTTTGACTATTACTAGATCAACAAAAAAGGATTAATCGTTCAGCTAAATTCAAGCTTAATCGATTAATCCTTTATTTTATTACTAGTAGCTATTAACTAAATTTTCTATTATATAATGCCGTAATATATGCTTGCATCTCTTCAACCGAATGCTTTCTTGAACGAGCACATTCTTTAGCTGGACGATCACAGATAAAGCATTTGCGAGCTGGCAATCCTAGATCTTTTCTTGAAATTGCCGGTTGTCGATTAGCCAATACATCTGCATCAAATAATCTTCCAAAAAATGACTCTTCTTCAAATGCAACTGTTGCTAGCTTAACCTCCTTCATCGTGCCTGACAACAAATAAAAGTTTTCTTCGCCACTGTCAAGATCCCAGTGAATTTCCAACCGATACATCAAACCATGTTTTTGAAAGCTTTTTTCAAGATCTTGCATCCCGACATCAAAGATTTGACGCAAATAGCGATTGTTTTTAATTGGTCCTGGAATATTCATATTAACATTGACGATCACTTGTTCAGAATAGCCTTGGAACAATTCCCGTTGCATTTCCACCCGTCGATCTTTACTTGCTAAGATATCGACGATATTTTGTTTTTTTCCTTCATTAAATATTGTTTCTTTCATCATATCTCTATTGTAACGCAAAAAGGCTCATCTCATAAGACAAGCCTTTCCGAACACTGATATTTAGTCCCGATTTTTGTGTAAAAAGTGATTATTATTTTATTTCTTAGTCTTTAACTTCCTTGATGACGTCAATTACTGAACCATCGCGATACTCAACAATTGCAACCGTGCGGTCAGTGTATTCAAGTGGCTTTGGTACACCAACTTGTTTTTCTGCCATCTTTTGTAAGTCTTCAATTGATACTAAAGTAAGACCTGGAACCTTTGAAAAGGCATCAATCAAATCTTGGCGCTTAGGGTTTACAGCAACTCCACGTTCAGTTACCAAAACATCAATTGATTCACCTGGAGTAACAACAGTTTCAACGCTTGGGACAACAGTCGCATTACGTCCACGAACCAATGGTGCGGTAATAATGGTCATCTTAGCACCAGCAGCTGAATCTTGGTGACCACCAACGGCACCACGAATCACACCATCTGAACCAGTCATGACATTTACGTTGAAGTTGGTGTCAATTTGCAAAGCTGACAAAATTGAAACGTCAAGATTGTTAACTACAGCACCCTTGTTGTGCGGATCAGCATACCAAGAAGCATCAATTTCTTGTTGGTTGCGGTTTTGAGCCATTGATAAAGCAGCACCCTTATCAAAGTCCTGTACGTCCATAACTTTTCTGACCAAACCTTCTTCAAGCAAGTCAACAGTAGGCTTGGTAATACCACCAACTGCAAACGAAGCAGTAATATTGTTGTCAAGCATTGATTGACGAAGGTAACGAGTTACAGCCAATGCTGCACCACCAGAACCAGTTTGGAAGCTGAAGCCATCCTTGAAGTATGGTGAATTTACGATTACTTGGTTAACCATTTGCGCAATCTTCAATTCCTTAGGGTCCTTAGTAAAACGAGTGGCACCAGAACCAATCTTATCAGGATCACCAATTTGATCAACTTTAACAACGTAGTCAACTTGATCTTGCTTGATTGAAGCAGGGGTGTTTGGATAAGGTACGATGTTATCAGTTAAAAGTACTACCTTGTCAGCATATTGTGCATCCATCAAAGCGTAGCCCAATGAACCAAAGACAGCATTACCTTCTTGACCATTTGCGTTACCAGCAGGATCTGAGATTGGCACACCTAAAAAGGCAACGTCGATCTTAATTTCACCATTTTCAATTGAGCGAGCACGATTACCATGAGAGCGGAAAATCACTGGATTCTTCAAACCACCGTGAGAAACAAAATCACCAAGTGAGCCTCTCATACCTGAAGAAGTAATGTTAGTAATAACGCCCTTCTTGATGGCTTCAATAATCTTGTCGTTCATAACACCAGTTAATGATGATGGTGCAAGAGTCAAGTCTTTGTAACCTAACTTAATAATCAAATCCATTACCTTATTGAAGGCAAAATCACCATTTCTAAAGTGGTGGTGGAATGAAATGGTCATTCCATCCTTCAAATTAGACTTAATAACTTCTTCTAATGAATCAACGACTTTGTTTTGACCAGTAGTTACACGAACAACTGGAGCAGTTCTTTGAATTTCAGGATGACCCAATTCGCTTGAAGCAAATGGCTTTAACTTCATATCATTCATTACATCTTCTGGTAATTCGCGTTTAACATTATTCTCCAAGGTAATTACCCTCCTCATCAATTAAGTTAGAAGCTTTTGCAGTTTCCAATACTCGGTTAGCCTTTTCTACAACTGGCTTATCAACCATCTTACCGTTCATTGAAATAACGCCTGAACCTTTAGCCTTGGCTTCGCGAATGGCATTTTGAACGTTTTGAGCATTTTCAATTTCTTCCTTAGTTGGATTAAAGACCTTGTTAACCATTTGAATTTGACGTGGGTTAACCAATGACTTACCATCATAACCCAATTCGTGAATGTAGTTGGTTTCACGGTAGAAGCCTTCAGTGTCTTTCATATTTGAGAAGACTGTATCGAAGGCATAAACATCAGCAGCACGAGCAGCTTGCAAAACCATGTTACGAGCAAATTCAAGTTCACGACCATCTGGGTAACGACGAGTGTGCATGTCGGCTGTATAGTCTTCACCTGAAACTGCAAGACCCATCATTAATGGTGAAGCTTCTGCAATTTCTGGAGCGTGAAGCACACCTTTAGCTGATTCGATCGCAGCCATAACGCCAATTGTGCCATGTTCAATTCCAAATTCGTCTTCCCATTTTTCAATGTCCTTAACAAGCTTTTGAATCATAGCAGCTGATTCAGTCTTAGGTAAACGAATTACGTCAACGCCAGCCTTAACCATTGCCTTAACATCTTGGTCATAATATGGTGTATCTTGTCCGTTGACACGAACGACTACTTCAGCACCGCCAAAATCAACCGTCTTAATTGCTTCATAAACCAATAGTCTTGCAGCATCTTTTTCAGTCAAGGAAACTGAATCTTCTAGGTCAAGCATGATCGAGTCAGCGCCATAAATTCCAGCATCCTTAATCATTGCAGGATTGTTGCCTGGAACAAACATCATCGTACGACGTAAACGATTCTTAACGTATGTCATCTCTACAAGACCTCCAATTCTGGTTCATCTGAGGTTTCGGTAGCACGTTGTGCTGCTGCTAAGGTCCGGGCTTTGATTACACAATCAAGGGCACCTTTGTCAGTTGCCTTGACTTTAGCATTTTCCAAACCAAACTTTTGTAAAGTTTCAGTGATAACCTTGGTGATTTGATCACCGTAAGCTTTTTTAACTTCGGAATCAAGATCAAGTTCGATTCCGTTGGAACCTTTAGAGATCATGATTTGAATATCAGAACTTTCAAGGGTTCCTGCTACACCAGTGGTTTTAATTTCCATTGATATTCATTCCTTCCTTAATTCGACGCTGCAATTCAGCTAGATTTTCTTTAATAAACTCAAACGTGCTTCCAGGGACAAATGACTTAATTGCCTCCAAGTTCCCTGTCTTAATTTCCTGTCGAACTTGAGTTGCAGTAACTACCTCACTATTAACTTGCAATCTAGGGATGATTTTTACGGCAATGGCTGGCTCCAGCTCTTGTTTAAGAGTTTCGTTATACAAATTAGTCGTATACGATTTTGGTTCTTCTCCTAAAAAGCGACTGGTAATACTCAACTTAGGTGCTATAACTTGTTTAAAGACCCGAGCATCAATTGTTGTTTGCGTTTTAATTAAATCTTCGGGTGATTTCAAGAAGTAGGCAGGAAAAGTAGCACTGGAAACCATATAATCAGCACTGCTTGTCACTACTACATTAGGGAGATCTCGTAATCCCTGTTTAACCAGCTGCAAACGTTCTTGACTATTGAATAATGAGCGATCAGTTGCGACGACGAAAACATAAACCAAGTCATTCTTTTGACTAGCTACTTCAACTAAGTGTCGGTGTCCTAATGTGAACGGATTGGCATTCATTACAATTCCGGCTACTTTTTTGTTAGCCTGGTCAGCTATCTTAGGTAATTCTGCCAAATAATCTTCAACATTTGGCGTTCCGCTTTCTAAAAAGGCTGCCTGATCAGTATGGGCTAATTCAGTAAACCCCAAATGTTGAAAACTACTTGAATACTTAAGTTTAGTATAGACAAAGCTATGAAAAATTCGTTCATTGAACAGGTACTGCTGCAAAGCGGTTACGATCTTATTAAAACGGGCACCTGCAGTCACACCCTCATTGCAAACACCAATATATTTCAAAACATTGCCGGCAATGCTTCCTGTTCCTACCAATTTTCCATCTTCATCAAGTAAGCCTAGAGTGTGATCAATTACCTTAATTTCTCGTTCAGAAAAATTATGGAGGTCTAGCTTACTTAAGAATGATTCCCAACGCTTCCGCGTTGCTGGTTCATTTAAATATAAGTCTACAACTTGATCCATTGCTCTACCCCAATCTGTAGTTCTGTGAGCTGTTACTTAACTCAACGTAGCCTATTGTACTCTTTATTTTTAAATATTTCAAATTTAAATTGCAATTTTTAAATATTTTAAAAATACAAACGGTTTCAAAAAGTTGAAATAGCAATAAAAAAGCTCGACTTACGTCGAACTTGTTATTGATCTTCAAATTTTCCTTGATCCTTCACTTTGAAAGAAACCAATAACCCAATCACAATCAAAGCAATTGAGAAATATAAACCGTAGTGAACCCCATTAGTAAACTTTTCTGCAACTGAACCTGAAATGCTGTCACGACCTAAAGTTAAGAATGAAGTTGCAAGTGCCGTGGCAAGCGCACCAACAATTTGTTGCATTGTGTTTAAGATTGCCGACCCATCCGCAGATTCTAAACCTTTTAAAGAATTCAATGCGGAAGTTTGTGATGGTGACATTGCTAATGGCGTACCAATCATCATAATGACATGAGCCACAATTACTAGCCAAATAGCAGTATCAGTTGATCCGAGGCTCAAAATCACTGCACCAATTAAGGCAATAATAAAACCTAAGCGGGCTGGCAATTTTGCACCGAAGTTATCATACATTCTTCCGGCAATTGCTGATGTAGCTGCATTAATGATCCCACCTGGCAACATAATTAAACCGGTCATTGCAACTGGTACCTGAATACCATTTTGCAAATATTGTGGCAATAGATACATGGCCGAAAGAATTATTCCAAAATCAATCATCACAAGAATTGCCCCAATAGTAAAATTGTAGTGTTTAAATACACGTAAATTTAAAATTGGATTTTTCATTGCCAATTGGCGTTTAGCGTAGAGGAATACCGCAATAATACCAATAATTAAAGTACCCAATACCTTAACTGATAGCCAACCACTTTCTGAAGCAAATGATGCACCTGAGATTATTCCTGAAAAACCAATAATTGAAAGTAAAATTGATAAGACATCAATTTTAGGCCGAGTTAATTTATTTACATTTTTCAATGAAGTAAAGCCAAAGATCAAGGCAATTACCAAAAATACCACAAAGGTGAAGAAAATATCGCGCCACGAACCAACTGCCAAAATCAAGCCTGTTAACGTTGGCCCAATAGCTGGCGCAAACATAATTACTAAAGCTAGGATTCCGTTGACTGAACCTAAACGGTTAAGTGGGAAGATCAACATCGCCACAGTGAACATTATTGGTAGGATAATTCCCGTTCCAATCCCTTGAATCATTCTTCCAGCAAGAACCATGCCAAAATTATTACCAAATCCTGAAATTAAAGAACCTGCAATAAAGGCGATCAAGGCAAAATTAACCAATTGTCTGGTAGTGAACCATTTCGTGAGCATACTTGATAATGGTAAAACAATTCCAATCACCAGCATGTAGCCAGTAACCAGCCATTGAATAGCTCCTTGATCAACATTCAAGGCTTTCATCAACTGCGGTAAAGCAATATTTAGCGACGTTTCGGAAAACATCCCTACAAAAGCTCCCAACATCAACGGCAACATTGCTAACCAAGGATGAGCCACCTTGATCGCTGGTTGCATTTGTCCTAAGTTCTTATTCTCCAAAAAGTTTCCTCCCTTTTTACTTCTTTTATGTTTTAAATCGACAGTTGATTACTTTAGCATAATTTTTAAATCTTCATAAGTAAAAATTTTGGTAAAACCTTTTTCAGTATTTTTAATCATAGTTAGCAACAAAAAAAGCGACCTACTGTCGCCCTCTTAATTGTTTTTTATTGTTTTAATAGTTACCAGTAAACATATTTTCTGCCTTAGGTGGAACATAGTCACCAAAGTACTTGCTGAAATCTAAATCTAGGTAATCGCAAAGATCCTTAATTTCCGTCATAGTCTTATCAATGACTGGAATGCCATTTTCTTTCCGATCTTTGATAAAGGCAATTTCTTTTTCACCATGAGTATAAATTCGCTCTTGTCCTTCAGCTTTAGGTGCATCGCGCAATGCTTGCAGATATTCTGAAAAGTGCTTCTTAATAGCTTCAGGATCACCAAAGTTAGCTAAGTTGATCGCCATAAAGCCGTGGCAAATACCTGATTTATTATTGACCATGGTCATATTGCTAGTTGCACCTTGAGACAAGATTGAAGCAAAAATTTCAGCAATCATTCCATTACCATAACCCTTATGCGATCCCAAAGTTTCAGTATTACCACCCAAAGGCATAATACCTCCTCCACGGTGAGCCGCAATATTAGCTAAAACTATACTTGCATCAGTTGAAGGATTACCTTTTTCATCAAGAGCCCAACCATCTGGCAATGGTTTATTCATCTTGTTGTACATTTCAAGCTTACCGCGAGTTACCACCGTAGTTGAAGCATCGAAAAAGAAATCGTAAGGATCGGCAGGTACACACCAAGCTTGAGGGTTAGAACCGATCATTGCTTTGCTGGCATAAGTAGGCACCATAATAGCTTCACTGTTGGTTGATGAAAAACCAATCATGCCTTCTTTGGCTGCCATCTTAGCATAATAACCCGCAATACCATAGTGGTTAGAGTTCTTAACTGAGACAATTCCGACACCGACTTTCTTGGCTTTTTCAATTGCTAATTGCATTGCAAAGTATCCATTTAGTTGTCCCATGCCATCGTGTCCATCGATAACCGCTGAAACTGGAGTTTCAAAAATAACTTCTGGTTCAGCATCGACTTTCATCGTACCTTTTTGGATACCCTTGTAGTATCTTACCATCCGTTGCATTCCGTGACTTTGAATTCCATATAAGTCAGCAGTCATTAACACATCAGTGATAATCTTAGCCTTTTCTTCACTAAAACCAAATTTTTGAAATGCATCCATGCACAATTGATTTAAGACTTCATATGAGAATTTAACTTTATTTCCTTCTACCATCTTTTTCCTCTTTTTTAAAAATATCAAATCTTATAAAGCGTTTTCAAATTTTACAACTAATATTACACACCTTATGGCAATATTAGTCAAGGAATTTCTTTAAATATTTAAAATTATTGCTAATTATTTTAAATTATTCAAAAATTCTTGTACTGTTTCATAGAGCTTTTGTGGTTGTTCAGCTTGAATGATATGGCCACAATTAGGAATTACCTTAGTCTGTAAAGCAGGATTAATAGCTTTAACAGCATCTAAGAATCCTGGATCAAAGTATGGTGAATTTTTTCCAGCAATTAACAGCATTGGGACTGGGGGATCTAACAAGACATCACGCCAATCCTTAGCTGCATGATCAATTAAAAAGGTATAGTTATCTTCCAATTCGTATGGAAATTGCTTACTTTCAGCTTTTGCTTTTGCAAAAACTTCTGGAGAAATTTGATTAAAGAAGGCATTCCCTAAAGGCAATTTTAAATTTGCTAAAAAATTGTCCCAGTTTAAGTCTTGAAAACCGTATTTCCAGGTTTCATCATTGACCATTTTAGGGGATTGATCTAAGTCAATCATGCATTTCATTCTACCTTTGCCATATTGGTCCAAATATGCCCATAAAGTTGCAGCTCCCATTGAATTACCGATTCCAATAACTTCATGTAGATCCAATTTATCCAATAATTCCGCTAAATCAGCTGCATGACGCCCCATTCTTTGGCCTTTAAAAGTGCGTTCTGATTGTCCTTGGTTACGGGGATCCATCGTGATAAAACGATAATTTTCAAAAATTGCAATTGTCTCTTGCCAGAGACTACTATAACTACCAAGCCCTGGAATACCAACAATTACCGGCTTAGTTTTATCACCAGTATCAGTATAATGTAATCTAACATGATCGCTTGTGAAAAAATCCATAAAAACCCTACTTTCAGTTTTGTAATAAAAAAAGATGCCTAACAGACATCTTACAGTTTTTACCAGAGACCGATTACCTTCATCCATAATGGCGCAACAATACCAAAGATCAATAAGTAAATCAAACCAAGGACAAAGTTCATCTTCCACCATTCTCCTTGCTTGACATAACCAGTCGTAGCTAAAATTGAAGCAGGACCATTTGCATAGTGAGTAGTTGATGCATTGTATGCTCCACTAAAGGCTAAAAGCATTGCTGATAAAGCAAGTGGTGCACCGGTAGCAACAGCAACTGATAGGAATGGTAAGTATAAAGCAGTCATATGAGCAGTACCACTAGCAAAGAAGTAGTGGGTGTAGAAGAGGAGTAAGACTAAAACTGCTAACACAATTCCCCAGCTTACGCCATGAAGGCTAGTTTGAATGGTCTTTGAGAACCAACCAATAAAGCCGAAGGAAATCAACTTACCAGCCATAAAGATTAAAATTGACAACCAAATCAAAATATTCCAAGCACCAGTTTCACCCAAAGCGTCCTTCATAGTAATGACACCTGTTACTAGCAAAATTGCTACAGCTAAAAAGGCAACGAAAGTTGAATCAAATTGAGGTAATTTGAAAAATCCGGATAATGCCCACATGATTATTGCCAAGATAAATACAGCACTCATGATTTTTTCTGGAAGAGACATTGGTCCCATCTTTTGTAATTCATCATCAGCCCATTTTTTAGCGTTAGGAGTTTCTTTAATCTGAGGTGGGAAGATTTTATAAATTACAAATGGAATAATAACCGTGCCGATAGCAACTGGGACAATAGCAGCGATAAACCAACCAATCCAACTAATTGAGTAGCCTTGCTTAGCTGCCATTTGTTGGGCAACCATGTTAGGAGCAGCACCAGTTACGAACAATGCCGTTGATAAAATATTGGCATGGAAAGCAGTAAAGTCAATGTAAGCACCAATTTTCTTACGAGATTCATCATTGGGATTTGAATCATAGCCCTTAGCTACTGATTCAACAACTGGCCAAACAACACCACCTGAACGAGCACTGTTTGATGGAATTAAAGCACCCAAAATCAGTTCCAATCCAGTAATGGCATAACCAATACCTAATGACCGTTTACCAAATTTCTTAATCATATTGTAGGCAATGCGATTTCCTAATCCAGTCTTGCTGATACCATGTGCCATGATGAAGGCCATCGCAATTAACCAAGAAGCCGAGTTACCAAACGAGCTTAAAACACCAGTAGTTACTACTGCGCCAGTTTTTGGATCAACTACATCTTTAATTGGTGAAAGTCCTAATAAAACCGTACATACCAAACCAACTAAAGTTGTACCACCAATTGGCAAAGGCTTAGTAATACAACCGACGATCGTAGCCACAAAGACCGCAAACATTTCCCAAGCTTGTGGAGTAAGTCCTGAAGGTCTAATAGGCGTAAGTGCATAAAGTACAATTCCTATAATTAAAGGCCAAATAAAACCTTTGTAGTTTACTTTTTCTAACTTTTTCATCTAATAATCTCCAAACTATGGACGATAAATTTCATCTAGGATATCAAAGCCTTTATCTTTCAAAGACCGATCAACCCAACTTAAATCAACAGTTCCTTTACTAAAAGCAACTGCTTTAGCTTCATCTTGCTCATGAAAAGCTTGTGCTTTTGGCAAGATCTCAGCAGCATCTTGGCGTGGGATACAAATTACTCCATCTGGATCTCCCAATATTACATCGCCAGGATTTACACTAACGTTACCGCAGGCAACCGGAATATTTACTTCACCAGGACCTTCCTTGTATGGACCACCAGGTGTTGTATCACGAGCATAGATCGGTAACTTCCAATTTTGTAAATTATCGATATCTCTAATCGGTCCATCAACGACAATCCCAGCAATCTTCTTTTGATCACGCAAGTATGACATCATGACCTCGCCAATTAAGGACCGGGTGTTGTCTCCTTCATTAGCAATTACAATGACATCTCCTTCTTGGCAAAACCTCAAAGCTGCATAAATAGTCAGATTATCTCCAGCTCTTGTATGAACAGTAAATGCTGGTCCCACCATCTCATGATCTGGTTTCGACATCAATTTGATCCGTGGACTCATTGCACAATTTCGTTCCATACAATCGGCAACGTTTGAAGCAGGAAGCTTAGCGAAACCCTTCACTATCTCAGGATTAGGTAAGTTTCTTTGCAAATAGATCCTTTTTCCTACAGGCATATTAGCGCTTCCTCTCAATAAAATATCTATTCCAATTAGTTCGACGGTAACTTTTTCGTCTTGTTTGAGTTTACACAAGAATTATACAACAAGCGCTTTCACTTTTGAAGTATTTTAAAAAATAATTTTATTTTTTAAATATTTAAAAGAAGTTATATATTTAAAAAAAGTATTTTGACCATTATGAGAGCAAAGAAAAAAGCACTAACTAAATCTAAGTTAGTGCCCATAAAGGTAAAGATATTTTTCTTTTTTTGCTTGATAGTAATGCTATTCTTAGTAAATACTATGTTTAAAACATTTTGCTAAATATACCTTATACGTGAATTAGATTAATTAACCAATCAAACAGCTAATTTATAAGCAGTTATTATAAGTATACCAATTTCAGATTAACGACTCTGATGGTTCATCTTCTTAGCAAAGAAATCTCCAACTACTTGGACAATAAAAATCAAGATAATAACTAAAATTGTGGCAACTAAAGTAACATCATTGTTAAAACGGTTATAACCATAAGAAATCGCAGTATTACCCAAGCCACCTGCGCCAATGGCACCTGCCATTGCGGTTAATCCGATCAAACTTATAATCGTTACCGTAGAAACACGAATTAATTCTGAACGGGCCTCGCGCAAATAGACATCGAAAATAATATCGTTCAAAGTTGCACCTAAACTTTCGGCAGCTTCAATTTTTCCTGGGTCTACACTTTCAAGCGCTACTTGGACTTGACGAGCATAAAATGGGAAAACACCAAGAGTTAATGGAACTAAAGCGGCCTTCATACCGATTTGGGTACCGACAATTTTTTGAGTGACTGGTGCGATAAAGGCTAATAAAATTACAAACGGTACGGCACGAAAAATTGATACTAGCTTATCGCTAAAGTTAAACCAGAACCGATTAGGACGAATGCCGTCACTTTTAGTTAGAACCAAAAGAACACCAAAAATGATACCTAAAATTCCACCAAAAATAGCAGACCAGAAGGTCATAAACAAAGTTTGAAAGATACTGGTACCCCAACCAGCATCCCCTCCCCAACCTAATTGATAGACATTAGGTAAAAGTTGTTGTAGCCAATTACTCATAAATATTCCCCTTTTCATCTAACTGTGAAATTGTAACTTCTTGACTTGCTAAAAATTCTTTTGCTGCAACTTGTTGATCCGGATTTCCCTTTACTAATACCACCAAAGTTCCAATTGGCTCCTCGTTCAGAAGCTCCACATTACCATAGAGCATACTTACCTCAACGCCAATTTTCCGATAAAGTTCGATAATAATCGACTTGGTCACATTTGCTACGCTATAGACAAGCTGATAGATTGCTTCGTCTTCATTTAAGCGATCCAAATTCAATGAATTCAAAGTAGTGATTGCTTGAAGTGAACCACCAACAAATTGTTTGGTTAATTCTTTCTTTGGTGTTAAGAAAATTTGATGTAAATCGCCCTTTTCAACGACTCGGCCATGTTCCATAACTGCCACTTTATTAGCAATTTGCTTAACAGCTTCCATTTCATGTGTAATCAAAACCACTGTTAAGCCTAATTCTTGATTCAATCGTTTTAGCAACTTAAGAATTTGTTGGGTATTTTGTGGGTCTAATGCCGAAGTAGCTTCGTCGGAAATTAAAATATCAGGATCATTGGCTAAAGCTCGGGCAATAGCAACTCTTTGTTGTTGGCCTCCTGATAATTCTGCAGGATAACTGTCAGCCTTATCTTTTAAATCAACTAATTCCAACAAAGATAAAGCTTTTGCTTCTAACGCTTCATCAGTTAACTTGGAATGTTTTAAGGCAAAAGCTACGTTTTCCAATACTGTGGTTTCATTTAAAAGATTAAAGTGCTGGAAAATCATGCCAATCTTTCTTCTTGCTAATTGGAGATTCTTATTGGAAATCACTTGTTTGCCATTTTCAATAAATTTCACACCATCAACAGTAATATTGCCACCAGTTGGCTTTTGCAAAAGGTTAATGGTACGCACTAAGGTTGACTTACCAGCTCCTGAAAAACCAACTACGCCATAGATATCGCCCTTTTCAATTTTTAAGCTAACATCCTCAACAGCAATTACGCGTTTTTTCTTTTGTACAAATTCAACTTTTACATGATCTAAATCAATAATGCTCATATCTGTCTCCCCTTTTATTTCAAGACAACATCCCAGGCAGCCAATTCCGTATCGCCATAGAACTTGTGCACTAACTGTTTGGTCTTTTTAGTTTGAAATGCCTTCACTACATCCTCATACAAAGGATTGTTGCGATTCTTCTTGGTAGCAACGATTACATTAATCCACTGTTTAGAATCCTTATTAACTGGTTCAACATAGATTGTTTCTTTTTCAGTTAAGCCAGCAGTTACCGCATAGGTATTATTAACTACTGCTGCATCAACTGAATCAATTACTCGACTAGTTTGTTCGGCAGACAGCTCTTTGATCTTTAATTGTTGCGGATTCTTCACAATATCATTGATCGTAACCAAAGTCTTGCCTGGGCGCAGCTTAATCAAACCGGCATTTTTCAAGACAAACAAGGCTCTCGATTCATTAGTAGCATCATTAGGTACAGCAATCGTTGCGCCGACAGGAAGATCTGCTAATTTATGATACTTCTTCGAATATAACCGAATTGGAGCAATGTAGGTTCTACCTATTGGCACAAGGCTACCATTATTAGCTTTATTCCAAGCATTCAAGAAAGCATAGTGTTGGAACGAATTGAGATCAATTTCGCCATCTTTAAGAGCTTTATTTGGTTGGTTATAATCAGTAAAGTTTTTTATCTTAATGGTGATTCCATATTTCTTTTTCGCCACGCTTGCTACTGAATCCCAAATCTTTGCATCTTGTTTGCTTTGACCGACAACCCCAATCGTTACTACCCGTTTATTGGTGTCACTAGGTTGCGGTCCAAAACTAAACCAACCTGCCACTAAAATCAGGACTGCAATAATAGACCAAATGATGGTATTTCTCCGTCTTCTTTTTCTCATTGTGATACCTCCAGAATCTTAATAACAAAAAAAGCATTCATCCCTCAAAAAAGGACGAATGCTCGCGTTACCACCTTTATTTGCTTCTTACTTACGTAAAAAAGCCTCAGCGACTATCAATCAATAGTCTGTTCTGTTAACGGGAACAACTCCGTTGCTAGCTTAACTATCACCAGCAATTATCAATCCAAGCCCATCTTCATCAGTCTCAATTCATTGCCTTTCACCAAATAGCAACTCTCTGTGAGAATCAAGGATCTAACTACTCTGCTTTTCTAGATTCCTAAATATTAATTGTTGTAGATAATTTATCATCATCTTTTCATGCTGTCAAACATTTTTTCTTTGATAAGTAAAAAAAGTATAATCATAATCATTTCGATCATCATGAGCATGCTGTTCTTGATGGATAATTTCAAATTTCCCAAAATCTAGTTTTGGCATGAAAGTATCAGCTGCAAAGACACCTTTGATTTTTGTCATCTCTAGTCGATCAACCTCATTTTCAAGTGCTTTGAAAATACTAGCGCCTCCAATTACAGCAAATTCCTGATCATGATTGGTTTTCAAGAATTTTTTTAAACTGGTTAAGTCATAAAAGAATTCTACCTGTTCATCACCTTCATATTTTTTGGCTAAATTGCGATCGTGAGTTAGCACTAGATGTTTTCTGCCGGGTAAAACTTTTGGCAAACTTAAAAAGGTATTTTTCCCCATCACCATTGCACGTCCCATAGTTAATTCCTTAAAGTGGTGCAAATCTGCTGGCAAATGCCAAGGCAAATGTCCCTGATATCCGATACCTCGGTCTAAATCTTCTGCCCAAATGTAAGTTAACATGGTTTTCCTTTCTTTAAACTGCAACTGGCGCTTTAATTGTGCCATGATGCCGATAAGACCGTAATTTGATGTCATCCATCGTAAAGTCCGCAACTTTTGTTTTTGCAGGATTCAGCCAAAGCGTTGGCGATTCATAGGGAGATCTTGCCAATAATTCCTTGACTTGTTCAAAGTGATTGCGGTAAATATGAGCATCTCCTAGAGTATGGATCAGCTCTCCAACTTCTAAGCCAGTCTCTCTTGCGATTAAGCTCAATAGCAAACTATAACTAGCAATGTTAAATGGTACTCCTAAAAACATATCTCCAGAGCGTTGATACAATTGCAAACTGATTTTTCTATCAGCAACATAAAATTGGAAAAGAACATGACATGGGGGTAAAGCACTTGTAGGGATATCCTCTGGATTCCAAGCTGTTACTAATAATCTTCTCGAATCTGGATTAGTCTTAATTTGTTCAATCACTTGAGCAATCTGATCAATAAAGCCCCCATCACGTTTTTGCCAATGGCGCCATTGAGCACCATAAACATCCCCGAGATTGCCATACTTTTGCGCAAAGGCTTCATCCTCTACAATTTTTTGCGTAAACTTAGCCATTTCAGCTTCATACTCTTCTTTGAAGTTTGGATCATTTTGACTTCTTAAACCAAAATTCGTCATATCTAGTCCTTGATAATCTGGGCTTTTAATCCAGTTAGCAAATGCCCATTCGTCCCAAATATGGTTATGATGTTGCAATAAAAATCTGATATTCGTATCTCCCCGCAAAAACCAAAGCAACTCACTTTTAATTAGATCAAAAGGTACTTTCTTAGTTGTCAAAATGGGAAATCCTTGACTAAGATCAAAGCGCATTTGGGCACCAAAAATACTTTTAGTGCCTGTTCCTGTTCGATCTTCCTTATCATGACCTTCATCCATTATATGGCCCAGTAAATCTAGATAAGGTTTTTCTAATATCGGCATTACTTTCATCCTTACTATTTTTAATTCGATTGCTATCATAACACAACATATGTAAAATTATAACCCAAAATATACAATATTTTGTATACTTTAGGATTACAAAAAATGATATAATTTACTTAAGTATTTTCTCGATAAAGGAGTGATTATATGAGTTTTCTTTTAATGCCAATAATT
Organism: Lactobacillus gigeriorum DSM 23908 = CRBIP 24.85; assembly: GCF_000296855.1. Taxonomy (GTDB): domain Bacteria; phylum Bacillota; class Bacilli; order Lactobacillales; family Lactobacillaceae; genus Lactobacillus; species Lactobacillus gigeriorum. Next base: position 149,656 of record NZ_CAKC01000093.1, read on the forward strand.
GTTTTGATTTTAGTTTTTCTTGCAGCGGGATTTAGAATTATTCCCCAAAATTACGAAGGCTTAATCGAGACACTTGGCAAGTATACCAAAACTGTTAAAGCTGGACTGGTTTGGATAATTCCCTTGATTCAAAATAGTCGTAAGGTTTCTTTGGCACTACAACCTTTAGAAATTAGCAAGTATTCGATTATTACTAAAGATAATGCTGAAATTACTACCAGTCTTACTTTGAATTATCTGGTCACTGATTCCTACCGTTACTTCTACAACAATACCGATTCTGTAGAATCAATGGTCCAACTGATTAGAGGACACTTAAGAGATATTATTGGTCGTATGGAACTAAACGATGCTTTAGGCTCCACTAGTCAAATCAACGCTCAATTAGCAGATGCGATTGGCGATTTAACTGATATCTATGGAATTAAGGTTGTCCGAGTCAATGTTGATGAATTGTTACCCAGTCCAGAAATCCAAAGAGCGATGGATAAACAACTTACCGCGGATCGTGAAAAAACGGCTGCCATCGCTAAAGCTGAAGGTGAAGCGCGCAACATTGAGTTAACTACCAAAGCCAAGAACGATGCTCTGGTAGCTACGGCAAAAGCCAAAGCTGAAGCAATAAAAACTGAAGCCGATGCAGAAGCTTATCGAATCGAGCGCTTGCAAAAATCCTTAAGTACTGCTGGCGAGGGTTACTTTAAGAATGAAAGCCTTGATTCCTTCAACAATCTTGCTAAAGGACCAAATAATTTGATCATCATGGATAAAAGTGAAATGACTGAATTGGGAAAAGTTCCAGCAGCCAAAAAAATTTGGGACAAAGTAGCACAAGATTCTGATGAATAAGCGTAAGAAAAAAGGCCTGTGATTACAGACCTTTATTTTTATGCTTAATTAAATATACGACAGCTGCCAAAATTAATACCACCGCTCCAGCAATTACCGAAATTCTTGTTTCTGGATTGATGAACATAAAGGCTACTATTACTAATAGCATAACGAATGCAAAGTAATTAGAAAATGGATATAACGGTAAGGTGAACGGATGATCCTTTAAGAGCTCAGCATTGTGCTTTCTGAAGCGTAACTCGGCAAGCAAGATTACAAACCAAGGAATCATCCCTGGTAAGACTGAAGAACTAAAGACGATCACGAAGAGATCTTGAGCGGAATGGTTAAATTGTGAGGCAATGCTATTTAAAATGAAGCCGATAAAAATTCCGCTTGAAATCCCCATGATAGCACGATCAGGAACTATTCTTTTAGAAATGTGATGAAAAATCTGCGGTGCATCACCATCATGAGACAACTTAAACAACATACGACTTGAAGAATAGATCCCTGAATTAGCTCCCGATAAAGCTGCAGTTAAAACCACAAAATTGATAATTGAAGCTGCAGCGGTAATTCCTACTTTTGCAAACGTGGTCACAAATGGTGAACCAATCATGCCAATTTTATTCCAAGGATATATCGTAACGATCACAAAAATGGCACCGACGTAGAAAATCAAGATTCTTAGCAAAATCGATTTTACGCTTTTTACAATCGCTTCTTTAGGGTTGGCAACTTCACCAGCGGAAATGCCAAGCAATTCAATTCCTTCATAGGAACCAACGATAATGGACATTGAGAAAAAGAAGCCTTTGACTCCACCGGTAAAAAATCCACCATGAGCCCAGAGATTGCTGAAGCCCGTTGGTTTTCCACCATTGCCAATCCCAAAGAAGATCACTAGCAAGCCAAGAATGATCATCAAGATAATCGTTACTACTTTGATCATTGCAAACCAAAATTCAAGCGACGCATATGCCTTGGCACTAGTCAAGTTAGCTAGTAATAAGAAAACAATGATAATTATCCCCGCCCATAAGGCATTGACATTAGGCCACCAATATTTTAGATATTCAGTTGCAGCTACAACTTCTGACATTCCTACAACGATATATTCGAACACATTAGCCCACTCTGCCATATATCCGGCTAAGGGATGCACGTATTGAGTTGCATAATCAGCAAACGAACCAGTTCCAGGGTTTACATACAGCATTTCACCGAGCGCTCTCATGACGATATATAAAAGCAACCCAACAAACATGTAGGCTAACAATACTGATGGTCCAGTCCATTTAATGGTTGAACCTGATCCCATAAACAGGCCTACACCAATTGCTCCTCCAAGTGAGATCATTTCCATTTGTCCAGCAGACATTGAGCGTTTTAACTTAACGCCACTCTGTTTACCTTTACTCATATCTTTCACCTAAAAATCCTTATATAAACACAAAATCTCTTTAATTTTATGCTTTTAGGTTAGTTAAAGCAAATTAGTTTTTAAATCTTCTACTTTTAATACTGCTTACAAAATTTCTGTAATAGCTATATCAAGGGTTTACCTCTGAGAAAAAGATTGCTATAATAGTTTAAGTTCTGGAGAGTTGGCAGAGTGGTAATGCACCGGACTCGAAATCCGGCGAACCAAGTTATCCTTGGCGCGCAGGTTCAAATCCTGTACTCTCCTTATAATTATTTGCTAAAGCCTTGATATGTGATACATTCCCGGTCAAGTAGACAGGTGAAATACATAAAGCTTTTTAGTCCTCAGTTGATTTTTAATCAGCTGAGGATTTTTTTAGCTTCTCTGACTTTCTTTTCGTTTATTTCTTGCCAATATCTTTCAATCCGATGGTTTGGTGCGATTGGATAGCTCTTAATGTTGCCTTTCATTGCTTCTTTACACATTTCACCAGCAGTTAAGCCATTAAAACGTTTCTGTGGATCTTCGTTGATGTAGTAGTCTATGGTCTTGCAAATAGAATCGTTAAGTTTATCGTAACTATTTACTTGAGGGTGAAGAACAACCCGCATTTCTTTGATAATGCCTTGCCAGCCTTCCATCGGTCCATTATCAATGCAGCAACCGACACGAGACATTGACTGAGTCATGCCTTGCTTTTCCAACTGATTCTGAAAAGGAGCGCGAGTAAATTGAAAACTGCGATCGCTATGAAAGAGCGGTTGAGCATTGGGATATGTTTTAACGGCTTGAACCAAAGCAATGTCATTGTGCTTGCCAATGGCATAGCCGACAGGGTAGCGATCGTAGAGATCAGACACTGTGCAGAGATATGCTTTAGGCAAGCCAGGGACAACGACCTCGGTGATATCCGTACACCACTTTTCGTTAGGCTTAGAAGCATTGAAGTCTCGCTTTAGCTTGTTTTCAGCTGCTTTTTCAGGCGTTGCAGGCTTGAATTTTGGCTTCCGATATCTAGGCTTTTGCGAGCTGATGCCATTGATACACATCAAACGGTAAACGATTTTATGATAAACTGGCATCTCTCCCGGCATTTGTCGATTAACCGCCATGGTCATCTTTTCCGTTCCGAATAAGCTGTTGTTAGACTTGGCGATCTCAATAATCTTTGCTTCGATTTTTTGGTCTCGCAATTCACGTTCGCTAATCGTACGCTTAGGATCAAAGTGCTTGTAGTAGGCTGAGCGTGCTACTTTATTGCACATCAAATCGATCTTCCAACCGTATTTTTGGTGGCAGTCATGGATTAACTGGTATGTTTTCATTTTCCACCGCTTTTTTATTGCAGTCTATCTGTATTTTGGCTGTTCGGCAAGCACATCCTCTATAATTGATCCAATTTTTTTAGGAATTCATTCTTCTCCTGTTCCTCTTTAAGCTTTCGCTCCAACTCTTTGATTCTGCGATTAGCCAATTCTAGCTCGGTCAGCTCTTCAGGCTGCTTATGTCGGCCTCGGTTATCGGTTAAGCCTTCTTCACCGTTAGCCAGATACTTTTGGGTCCAGCTGTAGACTTGCTGGTAGGAACAGCTAAAACTAGCAGCAGCTTCTGAATAATTTTTATCATGATTAAGACAGTATTGAACGATTTGAATTCTTTCTTGTTGGGTTGTCTTTCTTCTTGCTTTAGTCATATAGACCTCCGGATGTGGATTGTAATCTTGATTCTTTATATGACTATTATACTTGGAAACCCATTTTCTTACTGTGGAATAGCTTCTAATGCCATACTTATTGGCTAAAGAGGACAATGATATTTTGCCAGCTAAATATTCTTGAACAACCCTTTCTTTAAGTTCTTTAGAGTAATGTGCATTGTATTTAATACTCCTTAAAAAAGCATCTTGATTGCTTTGATATTGGCGAGCCCATGACCTTATTTGCCTGCTTCCATTCTTAGGCATATTAAGTCGAATAGCTATTTTCGAGACACTCATATTGCCATTCAAATACTGCTCAACTGCCCATTTCTTTTGTTCAAATGAGTATTTGCTTTTTCTGGACATAAAAAATCCCACCTTCGTGAATAATTGAATACTTTAT
>NZ_CAKC01000092.1 GCF_000296855.1 Lactobacillus gigeriorum DSM 23908 = CRBIP 24.85
TTTAAATCATATAAATATTTAAGAAAGCAAGATTAGACTAATGGTTTATGGGTTACCGCAAAAATATTGACACTTACAAAAAGTAAAATATATTTGACTAAAATTCATATGCTTGATAAACTTAAAATATAAAATGTTAAATATAAATGACTTTTAGGGCCGGAGTGGTCCAGAGGAGGGCAGAATGCTTCAGATAGAACAACTTAATAAAAGCTATGGTTCTAAGCAAGTCCTATTTGATATCAATTTAACAGTTGAAGACGGAACTATCTTGGGTTTAATTGGTAAAAATGGCTCAGGTAAAACCACTTTATTTCATAGCATCTTAAACTTTGTGAACTTTCAGGGACAAATAAAGCTTGATGATCATCCAATTTCAGTCAAAGATTATGATCAAATAGGCTATCTTCCTGAAGAGCGTAGTCTAATACAAAAGTTGACTGTTTTTGATCAAATAAAGTACTTAGCTAATTTACATGGCTTGAAAAATTCAGAAGTTAAAGCACAATTGCCTTTATGGCTAGAAAAATTGCAGGTAAAAGGCTCAGCAAATGATAAAATCAAGAGTTTATCTAAAGGGAATCAGCAAAAAGTACAGTTAATTGCGACGCTAATTCATAATCCTAAGTTAGTAATTTTAGATGAACCATTTAGTGGACTTGATCCCGTTAACGTTGATGTAATGAAAAAGGTTATCTTGGATTTAAAGAAATCTGGTGCAACAGTTATTTTTTCAGATCATAACATGGCCAATGTTGAACAATTATGCGATTCAGTGGCAATGATTAATCAAGGAAAATTGGCAATCAACGGAAAAGTAAACGAGGTAAGGGAAAGTTTCGGTTTAACCAGGCTTTTTGTAAGAACTGATAAAAAATTAGAAGAGTTAGCAAGTTTGCCAGGGGTAGAGCAAGTAGAGCTAACGGCTTCTGGTAGCTATCGTTTGCTACTACAAGACGAATCTTTTGGTGAAGAGATCTTCAAGCTCTTATCAGGAGGACAGTACTTAAGAACATTTGATCAAGAACCACCGACTTTAGAAGAGATATTTAAAATGGAAGCTGGGGGGGATAACCATGAATAAAACCTGGATAGTTGCTAAAGAGACGTATATTCGTGCTGTTAAAAATTGGGCTTTCTTATTACTAGTTTTTGGACCGATTATTTTGATGTTGATTTCAGGTGGTGCAGGCTATTTTAGTGCCAGGAATTTTGATACCCCTACAACCAAAAAAATTGGGATTGTGGTCAAAGATCAAGGAATGCAACAAGCTTTCGGTAAAAAATATAAATATTACTCAAATCAGGCAGGAGCTAAAAAAGCAACTAAAACTGATAAGATTAAAGGGTATTTACTCGTTGACGCCCAAAAAAGTAATATCTCTGCAGAATATTATTCAGATGAAAGTCTTGATACTACAGAAAAACAAGAAATTATCGGAAAATTACAAGCATTGCAACAAGCTAAGAATGTCAGTCGTGCAAAACTAACATCAAAACAATTACAGCTTTTAGCGCGGTCTCCTGTTTTTAAGGAAAAAATAGATACTCACCAAAAGAATGTCGATGATACCAAAAAAATAGGTAAAAAAATGGCATTCTATGGTCTAGTGTTTATTCTTTACATGATAGTGCTAACATACAGTCAGATTATTGCTACCGAAATTGCAAAGGAAAAGGGTACGAAGATCATGGAAATGATTTTCTCAAGTATGCCTGGAAAAAACTACTTTGATGGTAAAATTTTGGGAATAGTAGGAGAGTTATTAACACATATTTTGGTATACGTGGTACTAGGTTTTGGGTCTTTTGTAGCAAATAAACAGTTGCCCGAGTTAAATGATTTACTTCAGAGCAGTAAACCAATAATCGACGAATTTATTGGCAATGTCTGGTCTTGGAGTTTGGCATTTATCATAGTCGATGTAATTCTCTTTGTTGTTTACGCAGCAATTTGTGGTGCTATTGTAACTAAAGTTGAAGATGCGAATAAAGCTATTGGGCCTTTGACAACAATTGTGATTGCAGGATTTATGATTGGTTTGATGTTAGGCGATCAACCGAATAATCCAATTGTGGTAGTAAGTTCATACTTACCATTTATTTCTTCGTTTACTATGCCTTTAAGAATAATCAATGGTGAGATTGCAACGTGGAGAATTATGATATCGCTTATAATTCTATTGGCCTTTACAATCATTTCATTTATTGAAATTCGGAAGTATTATCCAAGGTTGGTTTTGCAAACCGATGATTTAAGTTTATTTAAAACAATTAAACGTGCAATTCAAAGTAGGGACTAAAAAAGGTAGCCATTCGGCTACCTTTTTATTTTTCAGCTTTTTTATCTTTGCTGGTTTCAGTTCCTTTTTTACGCTTATTCATAGGCGATTTCTTAGGATCTGGAACAACTGCAAATTTTTCAAGCATCTTATCTAAATTATTTGGATTATCAAAAGTAAGTCCCATGATGACCATCCCTTCATTTTTTGCTATGATGTTAACGAGTATTACAATTTATATTGTACAAGTTATCAAAAAACATAGTCAATAGTTTAGCACTTTAAAAAGAGAGGAAAGAGTAGATATGAAAGTAACATACATTTTCTTAGCAATTGCAATTATTGCTGCTCTAATTGTACTTTTTAAAACTAAAAACAAATTTCAATGGATTAAAGCAGGAGTTCTATTGATCTTTGAGATTTTCTTTAGTACGATCAACTTCATTATTTTATTTTTGCTTACGATTCTAATTATGCGAGATGATGAGGTAGTAAGTTTGGGATCTATTTTCTTCCTGTTAGCGATTTTTATCGTCTTTTCCGGAATAATGCTGTATTCAGGTATGCGGTTTGCAGGGTTATTTTTTGAGTTCTCCAATACTACGCTGACCTTAGTTGAGTATTATATCCAGTGGAGCTTGATCTATGTAACTGTTTATCAAGCGATTTTTAGTAATTTAAAGCACATTGGCTCTATTACTAAATTTATCAAAGTAGGGAATTTTCTTGACCCCAATTTACTTGTGTTTACATTCTTACCGTCATTTATTTCAGCTTGGATTGCGATAATTATGTATAAGCGTCACATTGACGCAATTTAATGCTCAGAGTAGTAAAGATCTTTGCGATCTTTCAAAACAAAAATTAAATCAATAAATTCTGCAAAGTAAGGGATGAATTCTCCTGAAAAAATCATTTGTTTGATTTCCGCTTGACTGGCCCATTTTACTTCAACTACTTCACTTTTTTGTAAAGTTAGATCAGAAATATTGAGATCTAAGTTGAGAGTATAAAAATCATTAAAACCGGTAGGAAAAGTAGTAGTCACTTTAGGACGTATTTCAGAAAAATCTACGGACACGCCAAGTTCTTCTTTGAGTTCACGTTGGATTCCCATTTGACTACTTTCACCGCTTTTAACAGCTCCAGCGGCAGATACATCCCAGAGACTAGGGAATAGTTTCTTATCATCGGTTCTTTTTTGAATTAGCATTTGGCCTTTGGAATTAAAAATAGCAACACCAACAGCTAAACGATACAAGTTTTTGGGCTGCGATTGATCACGGATCATTGTTTGATCCGTTTTTTTATGATTAATATCGTATAAATCAAGTTTTTCCATAAAGTAAATAACTCCTAATTTAACAATTATTGTCTTTTTAGTAATTCGTCGAATTTTTCTAAGAACAATTGATGATTAGCCTTTGTTACTAAAGTAATTGGACATCCATTTGGATCTCTAATAGTTTTACCAGCAGCCATTCCTTCAGTAATAACACTTGCAGTTACTTCTTCGGTTGTAGCAATCTCTGGATATAGGGCACACATAGTAGTTAAAACATCCCAGAGGAATAATTCGGCTGTTGGAATTGAAACAATCATTGCGTAGCCTTGAGCAGCCAAATCAAAAGCCGGGTATCTCCGAAGCTGACTAAGATGCATTCTAAAGCTGTCGTCAATTGGTAATTCTTCGGAACTTTCTAAACCAATCATGTTGATCTTGATTGAGGAATCAAAGACTGTTTTTACAGCATCTGGGTCCCAAAAAGCATTCCATTCTTGAGTACTATCAGCATTTACAGTGAAGACATTTCCATGTCCATCTAATGATCCACCCATCCAATATAACTCTTTGATTTTATTGACAATTTCTGGCTTTTCTTCAAGAGCACGAGCTAGGTCAGTAAGAGGACCAGTCATGACTAAAGTGACAGGCTGATCTGCCTTTTCAAGTTTGTCAATCATATCCAAATGTGCTGGCAAGTTGCTCTTTTTGGTCTTAGGTTTGCCATGCTCGTTTAGCAGTGGCAAATAATTGAAAGAATATGCGGCCATTCGCCAATCATTAGGAAAAGAATTGATAGGACGTGAATTTGAGCGAGCTACTTCAAGTGAATCATTTCGTAGATTGAAACGGTCGGTTAATTTTTGGCAAGCTTCAACAGCTGGATCAACATAGCCATCACCATCGATGACGCCAACACCTAGCAACTTAATATCAGAGGCTTGTAATAGTAACAAGTAGGAAACAAAATCATCGATATTGCCGTCATGATTAATATAAAATTCGCGCATTTGAAAAAGTCCTTTCATACTTCAAACAACTAAATCAAATTAATTTTAACAAGTGCCAGAACAAAAACCAATTAAGATAAGACAAAAAAATAAAGTTGACGTTTTAAGGTTAAGTATATGAATGAAAATAAAAAGATCAAAATCCGTTTTAACTAAGAATTTTGATCTTTGATTTTTTTCTATATGTCAATTACTTTAGGTCTTCACCGTTTGAAGCAATAACTTTCTTGTACCAGTAGAATGAATCCTTTGGTGAGCGGGCAAGAGTTCCTTCACCAGCATCATTCTTGTCAACGTAGATAAAGCCATAACGCTTATCCATTTGACCAGTACCTGCAGATACAAGGTCAATGCATCCCCATGGTAGGTAACCCATTAAGTCTACACCATCAAGCTCGACTGCTTTTTCCATTTCTGAGATATGGCTACGTAAGTAATCAATTCGGTAGTCATCGTGAATTGATCCATCAGCTTCGACTTTATCGTATGCTCCTAAACCATTTTCAACGATGAATAAAGGTTTATGATAACGATCAGTTAGGTGATTCAATGCAATTCTCAAACCGGCAGGATCGATTTCCCAACCCCAGTCGCTTCTAGTTAAAGTTGGGTTTTGAGCAACTGCTTTCGATAAGTCACGTAAATCATCTGGATCAACATTTTCTGATGAAACTGTAGTAGTTTGGTAGTATGAGAAACCAACATAATCAACAGTTCCTTCACGCAATACAATACGATCTTCATCAGTGATGTCTGGACGATAGCCATTTCTTTCAATGTAGGCTTCAACTTCTTTTGGATATTCACCAAAGACATGGACATCTGAGAACCAATCGCGTCTTTGTTCAAACTTATCTGCAAGAATTACGTCCTTTGATGAAGGAGTCAATGGTCTTACAGGTGAGTAATTGATCATGCAACCGATTTGCATATCAGGGTTAATCTTATGACCAAGTTTAACTGCTAAAGCGGAAGCAACCAATTCATAATGAGCTGCTTGATACATAGCAGCTTCTTTTTCTTCATCAGTCATGCCAGGAGTGAACAAAATACCTGAGTTGGTAGCCATCAAGAAATCGTTATTAAAGCTTGATTGGTTGTCGATTTCATTAAAAGTCATCCAGTATTTGACTTTGTTTTGATAGCGTTTGAAGCAAACATCAGCGAAGCGAACGAAGAAGTCAATTAATTTACGGTTAGTGAAACCACCGTATTCCTTTATCAAGTGGAATGGTATTTCAAAGTGGGACAAAGTAACAACAGGTTCAATTCCATATTTGTGGCAAGTATCGAATAACTTGTCATAGAATGCTAAGCCAGCTTCATTTGGTTCAGCTTCATCACCTTTAGGGAAAATTCTAGTCCAAGCAATTGAAGTTCTGAAAGCTTTAAAGCCCATTTCAGCCATTAATTTGATGTCTTCTTCGTAATGGTGGTAGAAATCAATAGCAGAGTGGTTAGGATAGTTTTTACCTTCCAAAACTCCATCAGTAATTTCACGAGGAGTAGTTGCTGAACCAACGGTCATAACGTCGGCAACAGACATTCCTTTACCATCTTCATTCCAAGCACCTTCTAATTGGTGAGCTGCAACGGCACCACCCCATAAAAAGCCTTTAGGCATTTTTGCTGAAAACATAAGTTTAATACCTCTTTCTAAAAATTATGAAATCGTTTACGCAAGGCTATTCTACTATTTACTGTTATTATTAATCAAGCAGAAATTTATTATCGACCTGATTATTGCTGATGCTAAGCGATCCACGATCATATCTAATTCTTGATTCTGATATTTCAAAAGGTCGGCCATCGTTCAATAGTACTTGACGATGAATAGTTAAAATTGGATCGTTTTTTTGGCAGTGGAGATATTTGATATCGTAACTATTGGCTTTTTCTGCCGTAATAATTTGATGAATATCACCAATTTTTAAATGCTGTTGGTTTTCTGCGTACTGATAAACCGAATGCTTTAAAGTTTCTTCGGTCAAATTAGGTAGCAGCTTAAACGGGAAAACACTGTATTCAATTTTGACAGCTTGCCGATTAATACATCTTACGCGTGCAATATCGTATACTTGCTCAAAGGCATCAATGTCAAGACTATGAGCTTCACTGCTACTTGGCATGCGAACTTTAAATGTAAAAATGTCATTGGTGATATCTAATTCATCTTCAATGATACTGGTTAGGCCACGTTTCTCATTGATATCGAAGTCCAAAAAAACGTCAGGGGATGTTTGGGAATTGATATAGGTTCCGTGTCCTTTAATAGTTTTCACTAGATTCTTGTCAATCAATACTTTTAAGGCACGCACAATTGTCACGCGACTTGTGCAATAGATTCGAGCTAGCTCAGTTTGATCAGGTAAACGATCAGTGTAGATTTGGGCTGCAATCTTGCTTTCAATATCATCAGCGATATCTTTATACTTACTCAACGATATCCCCTCCATAAAAGTTTTAAGTAGATAAAGCGCTTACTTTTATTATTATAACGCAAAAAAGAGCAAAACATCTATATTTTTTAAATTATATGTTTAAAAAATGTTTACATTCACCTGAAAGCGTTTTATAATATGACCTGTAATCAAATGAAAGCCCTTTAAAAAGGGCATAGTTATAATTAGGGGAGAAAAAATTATGGCTGAAAAAACTATTATGTTAAACTGTGCTGCTGGTATGAGTACTTCATTGCTTGTTACTAAGATGCAACAAGCTGCTAAGGACAAAGGCTTAGATTACGAAATCTTTGCTTGCCCAGCTTCAGAAGCTGATCAACACCTTGAAAAGGGTGGTATCGATGTAGTATTGCTTGGGCCTCAAGTAAGTTACATGAAGGGTGACTTCGAAGGTAAAGTTGCTGGTAAAGGTAAAGATGGCAAGGACCTTCCTTTAGGCGTTATTGACATGCAAGCATACGGCATGATGAATGGTGAAAAGGTTTTGAACCAAGCTATCGAATTGATGGGTGAATAATTAGAAAGAGTATTCTAATGGCAGAAAAAGTTACTGAAACTGCAGAGCAAAAAGAACAAGAAGCTTTGATGGCTGCTATGGGTTTGATTGCCAATGGTGGTAATGCTAAGAGCCTAGCCTTTGAAGCAATTAGAAAAGCTAAGGTAGGCGACATTGAAGGTGCACGTGAAAAATTAGCTGAAGCAGATAAATCTTTGCTTGAAGCTCATAATTCACAAACTGGAATGCTTACTAAGGAGGCTCAAGGTGACCATATGCCTGTTTCACTATTAGTAGTTCACTCACAAGACCACTTGATGAATGCTATTACTTTTAGAGATTTAGCAGGTGAAATGGTAGACCTTTATGAAAAGCTATATACTTCTGGAGCTTTGAAGAAGGACTAAAAGTAATCAATTAGGCCGGGAACAAAAAGTTCCTGGTCTTTTTATTTTTCTATTGAAAACGATTGCATAAAAATGTATACTTGATTTGTTGAAATTGTTCAGGAAGAATTCTGAAAGGATAGGAAGAAAGTTTGAATAATAGAAACAATACTATTCAAGAAAAAAAGCACGATTTGAGTGTTAGATCAATGTATTTTAGTAGATATCTTATGATTAGATATTTTACTGCAATATATTTGTTTACGAATCTATTCTGGCTTATTTTTGCAATATCCTATCAGAGTTTAATTGGCTCATTCTTTGCTGGAGTAATTTTTGTTTTAATCATTTTGGCTTCAATCGAGCAGGCAAGCAAGTGGCATAAAAAAGATAGCGACTTGAAATACACAAAGATATATTATTTATCTCAGTTTGTATATAACGTAGTATTGATACCACTTTGCTTAACACCTTTGAGAAAGGTTGTCTTTCCGTTTTCCGAAAGTAATGATGTTGCTATGATAATCATTAGTATCTTACTATTAGGTATAGTAGGCTGTCTCATGATTTTTGTTAGAATCAGAAACATTCAAAATGGTAGAGATAAGTATTTGAAGGCGATTAAAACTTTCGAGAACAATCAACAGTAATTTGTTTCGGTTATATTTATATTGGGGAGGATTTTTATGACTGAACAAGCAAAAGCATCTTTTAAAGATACTATGATGCAAAAACTCGGTAAATTTTCCGGTTCAAGATTCGTTCGTGCTATTATGGGAGCTGGATATTCAATTATTGCATTCTCAATTATTGGATCAATGTTCCTGATTTTAACAGTTTTACCACAAGTTATTACTGCTAAAGGATTTGTAGATTTCTATGGAGCTACAATTGGTCGATTTAATAATATCTATACTGTAATTTACAACTCAACTATGGGTATTATTGCCATTTTCTTCGCTGGTTCATTTGCATATAACTATACAGAAATTTACCGTAACGAAGAAAAATTAAATTTGGATCCATTGAACGGTGTTTTCTTAACTTTAATGGCATTGTTCATCACTGTTCCTCAATTAGTCTGGAAGGGTGGCATTGCAGCTTGGGTTAACTCCAACAAAGCTGGTGCAATTGTTGCAAATGGATATGGAGTTGGTGGTTCTGGTTTAACTAGAATTGGTGCAACTGGTATCTTCACAGGTTTAATTGTAGCTTGGATGACTGTTCAAATTTACCGTTACTGCATTAAGCATAATTGGAGCATTAAGATGCCAGCATCTGTTCCTGCAGGTGTTGCAAACTCATTCTCAGCAATGATTCCAGGTTTCATGGTTGCTATTATTGTTGCTTTAATCGATGTTATCTTGATTTTAGCAGGAACTGATATTTTCCAAATTTTATTTATTCCATTCTCATTCATTTCAGCTATTGCTGATAGTTGGTGGGGAGTATTGATCATCATCTTCCTTATTCACTTCTTATGGTGGTTTGGTATCCATGGTGCTACGATTATTTCAAGTTTCTATCAAGCAATTGTTTTATCTAACATGGCTGCAAATGCTGGTGGTGCTCACACTATCTTTGCTGGTGAATTCATGAATGCTTTCGTTGTTATGGGTGGTTCTGGTGCTACTCTAGGTATGGCTATGTGGATGGCTTTCCGTGCAAGATCTAAACAATTGAGAGAATTAGGTAAGCTTGAAGCTGTTCCTGCATTATTTAACATTAATGAACCTGTATTATTTGGTTTACCAATTGTTTATAACATTCAATTGATTGTACCATTTATTTTGGCACCAGTTGCCTCAGGTATGGTTGCTTATGCAGCTATTGCAACGCGTCTAGTACCAAAGATTATTGTTCAACAACCTTGGCCAACTCCTGTAGGTCTTGGTGGTATGATTGCTACTGCCAGTTGGCAAGGATTTGTATTAGCAGTTGTTGATGCAATTATTGCGTTCCTTATTTGGTATCCATTTATTAAGAGATACGATAATCAATTGCTCAAAAAGGAACAAGCTGCTGATTAATTGTTAGCTTATAATATTGTAGAAAAAAACTGGGATGTGCTATAGTTAGTTATCCCAGTTTTTTTATTAAGAAGAGATAATATGAAGAAGTATAAAATTTTAGCCAATGAAATAATTGAATTTATAATAGAAAAGAATTTAAAACGGGGCTATAAACTTCCAAAAGTTAATGAATTTCAGCAAACTTTTGGATATGGAAAATCTACAGTTCTACAAGCTCTTACCTTATTGGATCAGCAAGGAATAATTTATAAGGTACAGGGATCTGGTGTTTTTGTCAGACGAAATCCAGGTGATTTGAAAGAGTATGTTGCTTTGACAGAAAATCTAGGTTTTTATAGTAATAATCAAAATGTAAAAACTCGAGTTTTAAAGTTAGAGGAGTTACGATTACCACCAAAATGGGCTGTTGAAAAGGGATTACCAGCCAGCCCATGCTATAGTGTTAAAAGAATCCGGATTAAAGAAGATGGACCATTTGTTATTGAGCATTCATATTATAGCCAGCAGTCAGTGCCTTATCTTAGTAGAGAAATAGTTGAAGGATCAATTTTTTCGTATATAAGGCAGGCTTTAGGCAAAGATATCAGATTTTCTGAGAAGTACATGCATGTAGTTAAGTTAACTGATGAGCAAGCAGAATTCTTGCAACTAGAAGAAAATGATCCAGCCTTGGAAATTAAAGAGGTATTCTCTTTATCAGATGGCCAAATATTCGATGTTTCTAGATTGGTATATAATTATAAGAATTCAAAATTCTTTAGTCAAAGTTCGGATGAAATATTATCTTAAAGTATTATCAAGCAATAAAAAATCGATAAACCAATATAAAACTGTGGTTTATCGATTTTTCGTTTATTTAGAACCGATTATTCTCAACAATAGTATAGGTTCGACGATCGTATCTATTCCTACTTAATGAATATTCAATCGGTTGACCATTTGTTAGCCAAACAATCTGTTCCAATTCAAGCATCGGATCATCTTCTTTAGCATGAAGATATTTTTGATCATATTTATCTGACTTGCACGCTAAAATACGCCGATAGGCACGACCAAACTTAAGGTGTAACTTTTTATGAATATAACTATAAACTGAATCCTTCAAAATGGTTTCATCTAGATTAGGTACTAATTTTACAGGCATAAAAGTGTGCTCAATGACAAATGGTTCGTTATCTAGAAGTCTTAGTCTAATTATATTGTAAATTGGTTCATTCTTTTTAAGTTCTAAGTTTGCTTGAATTTGCTCATCTGGAAATTCCACTGAAAAATGAAGAATTTTACTTTTAATTCGATCAGGACCAATTTCTTTCTTCAATCCCATAAAGAGGTTGGCAGGTGCATCATTTTTACCCTTAATAGGTATTTGGCTGGCAACAAATGTTCCCAGACCTGATTGTTTATAAACTAAACCTTGTCGCTCCAAACCATCAAGTGCTTTTTTAACGGTTAATCTACTAACGTCAAGTTCTTTAGCAAGAGTTTCCTGATCCGGTAGAAGCGTACTTGCTTTATAAATACCTGCTTTGATTCGTTCTTTAATTTCTTCTGCTACTTGTAAGTATTTAGCTTTTGCCATAATCTATCTCATCTTATTTCTATTTATAATCTTGTTTTCGTAGCATAGCCCAATTAGAGAAAAAGATGCTACATCATCACGATAATCATACCATGAAAGTAGCATTTTTTTCATTATTTAAACTGAATATATGTTAATTATTTACCTGATTGATTAGCCTGTTCACGTTCCATTAAAATTTTGTCATATTTTTTAGCAAAAGGCCAGTAAATCAAAGTTGAGATTAATAAAGTACATGCTTGCCAAATTGCCATCTTCCAACCGTCAATTAGGAAGCCTGAGATAATAGCTGGAGTTGTCCAAGGAGCGGCTACACCATTCAATGGGGGAACGATTCCAAAGCGAATAACCATGTAAGTTGAAGCTGCAACTACAACAGGAGTTAAGAAGAACGGAATTGCTAAGAATGGGTTCATAACAATTGGTAATCCGAATAGGAAAGGCTCATTAATATTGAATAATCCTGGAACAAGTTCAAGTTTACCGATTTCTTTTAATTGCTTTGATTTGGCTGCTACTAAAATAAAAATAATCAAACCAATAGTAATACCTGAACCAGTAAGATTGATGAAGTTGTTATAAAATTCATTAGTAACGACGTGAGCACCTTGAGCAATGGTTAATTTCCCAGCATGGAATAAGTTAGCATTGTCGGCAGTATTGGCCTGAAGCATAGGGGCAACAAGCGATCCCATAATCAAGCCACCATGAACGCCAAAGAACCAGAAGAATGGAACTAAGAAACCAATTGCTAGCGCTCCACCAAAGGAATCTGAGATACCTTGTAGTGGAATTTGTAAGGTATTGTAAATCCAGGTTAAGAAATCTGAATGAGTAAAGGTATTAAAACCAGCAAAGATGAACATGCTACCAATTAACAAAATACCAGAAGGAATCATTGCAGTAAACTGATTAGAAACAGCTGCTGGAACCTGTTCAGGTAACTTAATAGTCCATCCTGCCTTCATTATCTTACTGTAGATAAAACCAACTAATAAACCAACAAGGATCGCAGCAATCATTCCGTCTCCCCCGAGCCACTTTGTGTTGATGACACTAGTAACTGGCGAGGTCATGAAATCTTGCAAGACTTTAGGAAGTTTATCAATATTAGTAGTGACAGCTTTAGCTGACATATTGGCATTACCAGTTGAAATCCCATTTTGAAGTGCACCTAAAAGTGGACTATCAACACATAAATTTTGTAACATTAAGAAGATTGCCGCTGAAGTAAGACCAGGTGCAAGAGGTTCAAAACCTTCATTTTTAACGTAAATATAGGCAATACCAATTGCAGCCCATAAACCCATAAGTGAAAATGTGGTATTGTATGCTTGAGTGAAGAAAGCTCCCCAACCTGAGGCGGTGATTGCATTAGCAACAGAAGGGATGGGGATGTTACTTAAGATCAAAAAAATTGACCCGATAATGATGAACGGTAATGAATAAATCATTCCGTTTTGTAAAGCGACAATTTCCTTAGTGTTAACAAATTTCATTATCGGTGGTAGTATTTTTTGATTAATGAAATTACTAAAACCAGATGTTTGTTTACTAGACATTTATAAGTGCCTCCAACTATGAAAACTCTTTCAACATCTGCTGATAGTATATTACATATGTTCAATAAAGTAAATACATTAATTTTTAAAAGTATATATTTTTAAGGAAAGAAAATGAGAATAACAGTATATTTAACGGGCGGTATAGCTGCTTACAAAGCAGTAGAAGTAATCCGTCAATTGCAGAAGCAACATCATGAAGTAAAAGTGGTTATGACCAAAAATGCGCAAAAATTTGTTACTACGAATTTATTGGCTGCTTTAACCAAGGAACCAGTTCTTGACGATTTATGGACAAAAGACGTTGAAAGTTCTGTACCACATGTAGCATTAGCAAGATGGACTGAACTAGCGGTAATCGTTCCAGCAACCGCAAATTTTATGGCTAAGATAGCCAATGGATTAGCAGACGATGCTGCTTCAACAACACTTTTAGCAACAAATGCTCCTAAATTGATAGTGCCGGCAATGAATGATCAAATGTGGCTTAATCCTGCAACGCAAAGAAATCTTACAATTCTAAAAAAAGATGGTTTTAAAATCATGGAGCCAACAATTGGATTGCTTGCAGAAGGTTATGCAGCTAAAGGTAGAATGCCGGAACCTGATCAAATAGTTGCTTGGGTTGAGAATCAAATTCATCAAGATAGACCTCTAAAAGGAAAGAAAATTATAATTTCAGCAGGAGGTACTATTGAAAGTATAGATCCAGTTCGTTTTATTGGTAATCGTTCAAGTGGAAAAATGGGAATTGCGATTGCCGAGGCAGCACGGGATGCTGGAGCTGAAGTAACACTCGTATATGGAAATGTTAGTGTTGCATTGCCTGAAGGGATTAACCTAATTAAGGCTGAATCTGCACAGGTAATGTATGAAGCAATAAAAAAACAATTTGCATCTTCTGATGCTCTCATTATGGCTGCAGCCGTAGCAGATTGGCGTGCCGAAAAGGTAGCAAATAAAAAAATGAAGAAGCAACCTGACCAACAGAAACTACAATTAGAGTTAGTAAGAAATATTGATATTTTACAAACCATTGGACAAATTAAAAGAGCTGATCAGTTGCTGATTGGTTTTGCTGCTGAAACCAATGATTTACTGGAAAACGCCCAAGCCAAATTAGCCAAAAAGGGTGCAGATTACATTGTGGCCAATGATGTTTCTCAAGACGTCTTTGGTGCAGATCAAGATCAAGTGGTCATTTTGAGCAAGAATAAAAAACCAGAATTTTGGCCTAGAATGACCAAGCAAGAAGTAGCAAATAAAATAATTGATGAATTATTAGAAAGTTTGAAGGATGACAAAAAGAAAAATTGATTTAATTGCAATTGATATTGATGGAACTTTAGTTAATTCGAACAAAGAATTGACAAAAGAGGTTAAAGTTGCGATTGCTAACGCTAGAGAACAGGGTATTAAGATCGTCATTGCAACAGGAAGACCTTTATCTGGAGCAAAAAGATATCTTCAGGAGCTAGATTTGGACGATTATCCAAATGAATATGTTATCAGTTTTAATGGGGCAGTTGTTCAAACGACCAATGGTCAAGCAATTTTTGAACAGAAATTATCTTATGATGCCTATGTCGATTTAGAAGCAATTGCCCGAAAATTAAAGTTGCACTTTCATGCCGTGGCAATGGATCGAATCTACACGGCTGAAAGAGATATTGCTCCTTATACTTTGTATAATTCCAGAATAGTTAAACTGGGAATATCTTATCGAACACAAGCCGAATTAAGGAATGTGGGGTTAATCAAAGCCATGTTCGTTGATGAACCAGATTATCTTGATCAGCAAATAAAAAGTGCATTATTTGCTCAAGTTAAAGACAAAGTTTCATTGGTGAAAACTGAACCGTTTTACTATGAAGCTACGGCAGCTGGTGTTGATAAGGGAACAGGGTTACTTAAGCTGTGCGATCACCTAGACCTTGATCCGGCTAGGGTAATGGCGATAGGTGATGAAGCTAATGATTTACCAATGATTAAAGCTGCGGGAATTGGTGTAGCAATGGGTAATGCTGTTGATGTGACTAAAGCTGGAGCTAATGAAATTACTGCAGACTGTGATCATAATGGCGTTGCTCAAGTTATCAATAAATATCTATAAAAAAGAAAAGAACTTCAATTTGAAGTTCTTTTTATATAATAAAAAATATGTAAAGCTAATTTGATAATTCGCTATGACGATATCCATAAAAGAGATAGAGCATAATCCCAATAATCAGCCAAATTCCTGCCATCAAATAAACGTCATGATTTAGCTGTGTGATCATAAATAGACAAAATAGACCGGAAACGATAGGCACGATAGGATAACCAGGAACTTTAAAACCATCTAATGTATTTAGAGAATATGTCCGCAACTTTAAAATACCAAATGAAACTAGGCAAAAGGCAAATAAGGTACCAAAACTTACCAAATTAGTAAGTTGATCAACGGAAAAGAAAGCTGCGCCACAAGAAATAATGAAGGTTACAACTAAAAGAGCATTTTGAGGTGAATGATATTTTTGGTCCAACTTACCAAAAACTTTTGGCAATAAGCCATCCCTAGCCATCGCGTAAATAAGTCTAGAACTAGAGTAAATCATGGTTAGCATCATCGTAGCCATTCCAATCATCGCACCAATAGATAGTAATTCGGCAAGCCAATCTTGGTGAACGTATTCAAGGGCAAAGGCAACAGGATTTGCTAAATTAAGCTTCGTGTAATTTACCATTCCTGTAAGAACTAAGGAAACACCACTATATAGAACTACAGCTACTAGCAAGGTACCAATAATTCCAATCTGCATGTTTTTTTGTGGATTCTTAACTTCGGCAGCTGAAGCAGATACGACATCAAAACCTAGAAAGGCAAAGAATACAGTGGTAGATCCCTTAATAACACCAGAAAAATGATAAGGCATAAAAGGAACATAATTTTCTGGTTTGATAAAGTGAAGTCCAACTACGATAAAGATTACAATAATTGCTACTTTAATTAGTACAGCTAAATTATTGATTGCAACGGAGCTTTTTAGACCTTGAGAAAGCAAAAATGCTAAAAGTAAGATGACTACAACTGCAACTAAGTCAAAATATGTTCCTTTAGTTGGGTTAAAAGGACCAGATAGTGCTAATGGCAATGATATGCCAAAGTGTTTAATAAATGAAGCAAAATATGACGACCAGCCAGCAGCGACTGTAGCTACTGCTAACATGTATTCAAGGACTAAAGCCCAGCCCATCAGCCAGCCGATGCCTTCTCCATAGATAATCGAGCCATAGGAATATGCTGAACCAGCAATTGGAAAAGTTGATGCAAATTCGGCATAACACATCCCTGCCAAGATACAGATAAAAGCTGCTACAAGAAAGGAAATGCTAACGGCTGGG
>NZ_CAKC01000091.1 GCF_000296855.1 Lactobacillus gigeriorum DSM 23908 = CRBIP 24.85
TCAAAGCCTTATCGGACTATTCAAGTTCTAATTTTCTAAACGCGGCATCAAGTGCCTACATACTTCGATGAGAATGAAGAATAGCCGGTGAAGCTGCCTGTTTCTATTGCGACATCGAGTGCCCAATAACCCCATGACATTAAGCGCTTCATCTTGCTTTTATTCTAAAACAATAAAACATTCTAAGCTTAAAAGCGAATTGATTATTCGACGGAATAATTGATTCGCTATTTCTTGTGTGTCGGGCATGA
>NZ_CAKC01000090.1 GCF_000296855.1 Lactobacillus gigeriorum DSM 23908 = CRBIP 24.85
CCTAATTTTACTCAACAAAAGAAATATCAGTAAACAATACAACTAAATCCCTTATCAGGCTTGACAATACGTAGAAAAGTGCTAGGGAGACATTCCGTCGAATGAGTCCCTAACACTAGGCTAGTATGTTTTATAGTTTTATATAACACGCGTGGTGCTAGTTAAATCTTTCTAGACAATATGCCATATTGTAAGCTAAAATCGCTACTTCCAGGCGCTGAGCAAAGCCAGCCATGCTCCTTGCTCGATTGTTTTCTGCGTTGTAGTAGCTGAGCAATGAAAAGTCGCTTTCACTCGTCAAGCCTTTGTTGATGAAGCCACTGGTAAAGTAACATTCGGCGATTGGTCAGAAAATGGCAAGCATATCTTTGATAAGTTCCTTGTTCCAGAAGTAGCTGGCTACACTGCAAGTCAAAAGGAAGTTGCGCAAATTACCGTAACACCAGATTCTAAGAACATAGTGGTAACTATTACCTACAAGATGATTCTGGTTGAAGAACCAGATCTTACAGATAACACTGTAGCTTCTCAAGATGCTACTTCAAATACCAATACTTCATCTCAAGGATCAAGCCAAAATCAAGTTGTCGAGGGCATGGTAATGCACTTGGCAATCGGCTACGACAAGCTTGGCAACAAGACTGCCGTCAGATATCGTTCATACACCCCAATCAAGTACTTGCCAACAGTCGTTAAGATCAACGGCAGAGACTTCTACAAATTGGCAGACAAAGACGAATATGTCTTGACTACCAACATCACTGGTAGAGATCGCGTGTTGACGCACAATGCCTATATCTATAACTACAAGGGTCAAAGAATCGGAACCAAGACCTTCAAGAAGGGGAAGAACTTAAAGACGTACGGTCGCCACTTCGTCTTAAGAGATGGCAAGAAGTACTACCGTGTAGGCAAGGGTCAATACATCAAGATGGCAAATTTTAGATAAGAGTACAAATTAAGCGTTGAGTAAATCTCAGCGCCTTTTTTGTAACATAAATTTAAAATTAAAAGATTAATTTACATCCGTGTTACTTTCAATTAAACTATAGGTTAAGAAAGAAGGTAACAAGATGGAGCGAGTAGTCAACCAAACTCTGGAAACAGACCAGACATATCCATATTACATTTTTATTTCTGATATCCACGGGAATTTAGAAACTTTAAAGTTGATCGAACAAGCACAACGAGACTATCCTGAAGCACAGCTGGTAGCAGGTGGTGATTATGTTGATGGACGGTTATATGTTAAAGAAGTTTTAGAATTCTTAATGAAACAAAAAGGAATCATCTTACGTGGCAACCACGAGCAGATGTTAATCAACTATGCCGAAAAGCGTGAACATCAATCAGGAATTTGGTTTTTCAATGGCGGGGATAAGACTTTATTGCAATTGTTTGGTAAAAAAGCTAGACCAGAAGAAGTCACAGCTAGCGATTACTATCGTTTTTTAGCAGCTTGTCCCATAATGTATGAAACTCCAGGATTTATTTTCGTTCATGCAGGGGTTAGATCTGATGAGCACTATAATGATCCGCAAACATATGCTGCTGAATTAGATGTTCACAATCACCAGTACGACTATGATTTCTATCGAATTTGGGCGAGAGAGCCTTATTGGTACAGCGATGGGACTAAGAAAATATTTGCACATAATTTAACGGGTAAGACTATAGTCACCGGCCATACGCCAACTTCTTACTTAGTTGGAAGTTATGATGATGGTAGCAAGTTTTTACCTTCGAAAACTAATCCAGTAGTAACTATTAAGTATCCTAATGAACCAGCTCGGATTTTTACCGATGGTGGCTCGCATTCAGATCCAATACGCCATCCCCATTATGATGGCAATGTGGTCGTCTTGTCTGATTCTGGAAAAGTCGTCAAGGTCTACAACTATCAAAATACGCTAAAAGGACACCTACATGACTAACATACTGATAAGCGAAGATATTTCTTGTTTAGGACAAGTTTCCATGACTGCTTCACTGCCAGTTCTTGCGGTATTCGGCTTTAATCCAGTAGTGTTACCGACTGCGATTCTTTCCAGTCACACTGGTTATCCCGGAAATACGTTCTTAGACATGAGCACACAAATGCCAGAGATGCTTGCTCAATGGCGTGATTTACAGCTAAACTTTGATGCAGTTTATCTTGGCTATTTAGGACATTCAGTACTTGATTTTTGGTTGACTAATATCGCTGAATTTTCTAAATCACTAATTCTCCTTGATCCAGCAATGGCCGATCATGGTAAGCTATATCGCGGGTTAGATGCCGTCTATGTTAAAAAAATGCGACAATTAGCCGAGCATGCCGACATTCTTACACCTAATTTAACTGAAGCGAGACTTTTGCTTGATTTGCCTTGTGAGCAAGCAGATAGCATTGAGGAAGCAAAAGAGCTTGCTAACAAACTAGCTGAAGTATTTAAGCTTAAACAAGTGGTGATTACTGGAATAGAATTGGATGAGCTAATTGCGGTAGTAGGCTGGGATCATGGAAATACCTGGCAACTGATGCGTC
Source organism: Lactobacillus gigeriorum DSM 23908 = CRBIP 24.85 (assembly GCF_000296855.1). Lineage (GTDB taxonomy): Bacteria > Bacillota > Bacilli > Lactobacillales > Lactobacillaceae > Lactobacillus > Lactobacillus gigeriorum. The sequence goes on from NZ_CAKC01000090.1 coordinate 2,528, forward strand.
CGAAAACTGGACGATCATTTTTTGGTACTGGCGATCTGTTTGCAAGCTGTTTATTGGGAGAACTCTTAAAAGGGATGAACTTACAAACTGCTTGTGCCTTGGCTGCTGATTTTATCATCGAAGCGATCGCCAAAACTGGTCGGCAAGATCCTCGATTAGGTCCAAACGCTAATCTAGCTTTGCCGTGGTTAATCAGACGAGTAAACAATGAAAGGGAAAGATTATGAACGAAGAAAAGAATTCTCTGAGGAGTTTAGTTTTTACAGGAATCTTTGCTGCTATCATTTATCTAGGAATCTGGGTACTGAGAATCCCAATTCCGGCAATGGTGGGGAGACCATTTATTCATTTTGGCAATACTTTGACTGCGGTGGCAATTCTTTATCTAGGTTTTAGCAAGGGAATGCTAGCAGGAATTATTGGTCTTGGTGGCTTTGATATTTTAAATGGTTATGCTGCTACTAGTTGGTTAACGATGTTAGAAGTTGTGGTGGTTGCCAGTGTGATTTCTATCATTTATAAAGCCATGGGACATGTTGATAGTCGTCGCAATATCATTATCTTAGCGATTGTAGCTGGCGCGACCAAGATTTTTACCACCTATTGTGTATCGATCGTCGAAGCCTTAATGGTGGGAACGAGTTTAAAAGTTGCCTATGTTGCAGCCTTTGTCAGTTTGCCAGCAACGGTGATTAATTCATGTTCAACGGCAATTTGTACGCCATTGTTGTATTTTGCTTTAAGAGATGGTGCCAAGCATCTGTTACAACGTCACTAATTTTTATTTGAAGGGGAAAAGAATGGAAAAAATTCCTTTGGTCTTGATGTTTGGTCCACAAGCATCAGGTAAGTCGAGTTTTATTAAAATGAATAATCTCGAAAATTACACGATTTCAGCAGATAAGATTCGGATAAATTTAAACGGCTTTATGATTAGCGATGGGCATAAACAAATTAAGTTCAATCCGGATAGTGAGCCTGTTGTGTGGCAGATTTTTGATTTGATGTTAAAAACACGTCTAGCTCAAGGACTACCAACTGTCGTAGATAATACTAATCTTGGTGGAGGACGAGTTAATCCAATGCAAGCAATTCTAGATTTAGTTCCTGATAACTATCAAGTCTATTTGGTTGATTGTTTTGAACCGTTATTGGATCGTGATGCTCCATTAAGCGAAGCATCGTTAGCACGCGCACTAAGAATTTTGAGTAAACGTAACCGCGATCGTGAATATTCAGTTGATTTGGCGATTATTGAACGTTTCGTTGACTACTATGCTCAGTTTGAATTGCCGGCAGGCGTGATCAAGCTAAGTAGTTCTGACGCTGAACAATTACAAGATTTGATTGGACAAATCATTCAATAAGAAGTACGAAAAAAACCCCTGGGGAACCTGAGAAACAGGCCCTCTAGGGGATTTTTCTAATTATTTTGGGAAATTTACCAATGAATAATACAGAGAGTACAGTAGCGATGAGCATTAACAAGATAACGATGATGGCAGGGATGTAGCTGGATGTGAAATCATAAATATAACCGATGATGCTAAAGGCAATTGAGGCGCCAAGGTTACCAGCAAATGACATCATTGGGAAAGTTTTACCATAGTTGTTTTTACCAAACGCTTTTAGGGTTAAAAGTGGGCTACAAACGGCACCAAGGCCGTAAGATGAGCCAAACAAGAAGCTACCGATTATTAGAAGAGCTACAGGATGACCGATGATTAGCAAAATGCAGGCTAAAATGTTCGCAGAGATTAAGAGTAAGGTAGCCTTGACAATTCCCATATAATCGCTGATCACCCCAACAAGTAGCTTAGAAACGATATTACCGATCATGCCTAATGAAAGCAAGTTGGCCCCAAGTTCAATCGAATAATTCATTGAACCAGCATAGCCAGGTAAATGTTGGGTCATGCTTGAACTGTATGCCACAAAGGCACTGAAAACAATTAATAGCAGTAAGGCTGTGGTATTAATTTTGCGAGAACCAGGATTAACAGTAGTTGCCGTTTCTTCGGCTTGTCCATATGGTGCACGCTTTTCTTCTGCGGGATCCAGTTTATAAGGAATTAAGATAGCGGGTAAGGTTAAGAGTAAAATTACGATTGCTTCAACCAGATAGGCAAATTGCCAGTTGGTTTTTTCAATAATAATTGCAAAAATCGGTGAAAAAGTTGCACCCATGATGCCACTAAATGCTAGGGCTAAACTAGTTGTAAGACCATTTTTGGCAATAAACCAGTTATTAATAATCATTGTTACCGTAACGATTGAAAAAATTCCGGTTGCAAAACCACGAAGAGCGCCCAAGAGGTTGAATTGCCAAGTTTTTGAGGCAAGAGCCATCCCAGCAGTACCAAGAACAGCTAGTAAAACTGCTATTGTAAGTAACAATTTGAAATTAATTTTTTTCAGTAATGAAGGTACGAAGAGGGCAGTGATAGCGGTCACCATTGAAAAAATCGTCATATGGAAGGCGAAACTTCCGCGATAAAGGTGAAGCGAGCTAGCTACTACTGAGTAAAAAACGCCAGAAGTATTAATTGAGATTCCAATTGAAGCTGCGATTAAGCCACACATTGCGATTAAAATATACCAAGCTTTATGTATTTTCATTGATCTCATTCTCTTTGATTTAAGTATATCTATATGAACAATTTTAGAATTGATTTTTTACAATTTGAAATACTTATAGTCAATAGTCAGGAATAACTATAGGTTATTAAGGAATTTATTTGTGAATATTATGATAGCGCTATGATAAGAATGAAATTTTGGTATAATAAGTAAAACAAGTATTAAGTTAGTTTTAGAATGGAGGCGTCAAATGGAATATTTAAAATTATTAGGAATATTACTGATAATCGTTGGCTTTGTATTCAAATGGGATAGTGCTGCAGTTGTAGTCTTTTCAGCTATCGCAACTGGTTTACTATCAGGGATGGATTTGATGCAATTATTAACTACCATTGGTACTAGTTTTGTTAATAATCGTGCGGTTACGGTATTTATTCTTACCTTACCGATGATTGGCTTAATTGAGAGTCATGGCTTAAAGGAAGTTGCAGTTAACGCAATTTCAAAATTAAAGAAATTGACTCCTAGTCGAATTTTAAATATCTATCTTGCAATTCGTGAATTAGGTGGTCTTTTCGGAATTTCTTTACAAGGACAAGTACAGTTTGTTAGACCATTAATTTCGCCAATGGTATCAGCTGCAGTAGAACTCGAAAAAGGTGAAAACTGACTAAAGTTGAACAAGATTTGATTAAAGGTCGGTCAGCAGCCGATGATAACTTTGGTAACTTCTTTGCTCAAAATCTGTTTATGGGTTCAGGTGGTGTACTATTGATTGCAAGTACCATGAAATCATTAAAGTACGCAGTAACTCCAGCCCAAGTTGTTCAATATACAGCTCCAATTGCGATTGTAACTCTGGTAGTGGTTGGATTATACAATTTGCTTTTCAATCGTAAATTTGCGAAGAAAGGAAGTAAATAAGATGCCAAACCTATTACTTGAATTCTTTTACGCAGTAATCGGCGTTATTATGGCCTTAGCAGGTGTTGAGGCAATTCGTGATAAGACAAATCCAACGCGTTATGGAACTGGAAGCTTTTGGTTCATTTTGGCAATTATTTTTGCATTTGGTGATTTGATTCCAGCAGCTGTAACAGGGATTCTCGTTATTGTAATTGGTGGTCTTGCGTTTTTCAAACAAGTCCAGGTGGGTACGATAAAACCAATTGATCGCGATCATGCAGAAAAATTTGCCCCAAAATTGGGTGCAAGAATTTTTATTCCTAGCATTGTTTTAGCTGTGGTATCGATCTTGATTGCCCAATTCACCAAACTTGGTGGTCAGGTGGCGATTGGAATTGGAGCCGTTGTTTCCTTAATCGTAGCCATGATATTAACTAAATCACCTCTAAAAATGGTTTATAACGACTCCCAACGAATGGTTAGAACTTTAGGAACTGCAGGAATTCTGCCTCAATTGTTAGCAACTTTGGGTGCGGTTTTTACGGCAGCAGGTGTAGGTGAATTAACTTCTAAAATAATCGCTGGTATTATTCCTGCGGGCGATCACTTAGTTGGCGTAATTATTTATTGTTGTGCAATGGCCATTTTTACAATGATCATGGGTAACGCTTTTGCAGCTTTTGCAGTTATAACGGCAGCAGTTGGCGTTCCGCTTGTTATTGCTCAAGGAGGAAATCCTGCAGTTGTTGCTGCTTTAGGAATGACGTCAGGCTATTGTGGAACTTTAATGACGCCAATGGCAGCCAATTTCAACTCACTTCCAGTCGCACTGATGGAAATGGATGATAATTTGGGCGTTATTAAGCAACAATTGCCAATTGCTTTAATCTTATTGGTTTTGCATATTGTTTTGATGTATCTATTAGCGTTTTAAGGAAAGGTGAACAACATGAAAATTTTAGTTACTGGTTTTGATCCATTTGGTGGCGAAAAGATTAACCCTGCAATTGAAGCAGTAAAGCTGTTACCTGATACGATTGCTGGTGCAGAAATCAGAAAGTTAGAAATTCCGACGGTTTTTGACAAATCGGCTCAGGTAGTTCATGAAGCTATAGCCGAGTTTAAACCTGACTATGTCTTAAACGTTGGTCAAGCAGGTGGACGGGCAGAATTAACACCTGAAAAAGTTGCTATCAATTATGATGATGGCAGAATTGCTGATAACGAGGGTTTCCAACCAATGAATCGTACAATTCATGAAGATGGAGAAACGGCTTACTTTACACAATTGCCAATTAAAGCCATGGTTCGTGCAATTCGTGAAGTTGGTGTTCCTGCTCGTGTTTCAACCACCGCTGGAACCTATGTCTGCAACCACATCATGTACCAGGTTCAATACATGAGAGATAAGGAATTTACTGATATTAAAGCTGGATTTATTCATATTCCATTTTTACCTTCACAAGTAGTTGATAAGCCGGGGATGCCTTCAATGAGTTTGGAAGATATCGTTAAAGGTTTAACGGCTGCAATTGAAGCGATTGTGGCATACGATGGCAAAGCTGATGCAGAAACAATTGAAGGATCAATAGCTTAATAAAAACGCCTTGAGTCGGAATTCAAGGCGTTTTTTAACAGGCTAATTATTAGGATACGCGTGGTGCTAGTTAAATCTTTCTAGACAATATGCCATATTGTAAGCTAAAATCGCTACTTCCAGGCGCTGAGCAATGAAAAGTCGCTTTCAATCGTTCTTCTAATCGCCATCAATTGATGCTCGTTATGCCTCTTGATTCCCTGCATGTTTCTTCGATACGGAGTCCAAAGCACGTAGCCCATGCTTTTAAGCTTGCTGGCCAAGTTTCTTCCTAAGTAGCCTTCGTAGCCTAATAGATAACGGCTGCTTGGATGAGCGTTTGCCATGAGCTCTACGGTTTCCTTGGAGCGATGCCTTGGTTACTGCATGTCGAGCAGATAGCCATCGTCGCTTACTATTGCATGGACCTTGAAGCCGTAATAGTAGATTTTCTTCGTGGCTTTATAGCCAATATCGGCTATTCCGCGAAAGATTTTGACGCGATAATTGCGAACAGGCTGGCAAAGCGGAACGGGAATGTCAATAATCAAAAGCCCTCCAGTTGTATTTACTTCCTGATTCCAAGCCTGACGAATGTAGCGAATCAAGGGCAAAAGCATTCTTGCCTGGCGATTGAAGCGAGAATGAGCCAAGCCGACGAAAAAACTACAGAATCTTCTCTGAGATTCGATTCTAATTTCTGCCTGCCAAATAAGTAATGCCAGAATAGAGCTGTCGGAAAGCTTGACCTGATCGACGTTTCTACGATGCTTCAATTCGTCAGGAGCATAAAGCTTATACAAGGAACGACAGATTGCATTCAGTCGAGAAAAACTAACTTGTAAATGGCGAAAAAAACGATTAAGCTTGAAATGGTTCAATTAGATCAGACTCTTTTTCTACCCAAAATCAAGTATTATTAGGTATTTTAAGCAAATATTTTTGATCATTCTTATCAATTTTTGAATCAATTGGAGATTATGCTCCGTAAATTATGTATGACAAACAACAGTCTAGTATTTATATTTTTAAACCAGACTGTTATACTTTGTACATAACCAAGTGCTTTTACAATTAAAGTCTTTGATTAAGTTTGGCTACGTTGTAATCGTACGCTTGGCCGTTTATTATTAATGCATACAAGGTTCTAATCAACTTATGTACGCTGGTGATGGCAATCTTTTTGTAGCCCGTGCTATGAAAGGATTGCTTTTTTGCTTTGTAATAATCGGCAATGTGACAAGGATTAAAAGAACTTGCGGATGCAATTTGTCCAATAGCCAAATAAAGAATCTTTCTGGCAATATGATTGCCATGCTTGCTTATTCCTAAATGGCCATCGTATTCTCCAGATTGATATCTTCCTGGATCTATTCCTACAAAGGCGTCGATCTGATTAGTGCTCTTAAATCTGCGCAGGTCTCCCAGCTCTGCGATCAATCTCAAGGCTGTAATTCTGGCAATGCCTGGAACGCTTAAATATAGCTCCAAGTCATCTTTAGGAGCTATTTCTTCCATGTAGTCGATGATCTCAGCTTTTTCAGCTTCTAAATCGATTAGCTGCTGTGCTAGGCGCCGCACTAGTTTCACCTGAACGCTGTCATAGTCGTAGTAGGCGTAAGCTAGCTTGGCCAAATTCTGAAGGGAATTAGCCAAATTGCATGACTTTCTTCGACCGATGCCAGCTATATCTTGAAGCTTTGAGCTGATTTGCTCGAATCCATCTTCCAAGACAAAACGAGGGTGAGAATACAGCTCGACTAGCTGCCAATACTGTTTTCCAGATGGTGTGCCCATCAGCTGCTCGATTTGTGGGAAGACCGTTTGCAAGGCTCTATGCAGTCGATTTTTTGCCTTGACAGTATCTTGCGTCAATTCTTCGTAGTAGCGACTAGCAGCCTGCAATTCACGATATTCTTTGGGCTGCTGGGTAGACAAGGCTTGCGGAGTAATGAATTCGATCATAGCCAGACGATGTGCATCTACTCGATCGGTCTTATTATGACGAAGATTGTTGTCCATAAGTTTCTTTGCTTTTAATGGATTGATTTTGACATAGTCGTAACCCTTATAATTCAAAAAAGCTTCTAAAGACAAAGAATATACCCCCGTGGCTTCGAAGATAACCACAGGTTGGGCGAATTCCTGCAATTGTTCTAGTAATGATTTAAAGCCTACGGCATCGTTTGCGATGTCAAAATGGCCAATTTCCTTTTTCTTGATCAAGACGCTAACGCTTAACTTAGCCTTGCTTACATCAATACCAAAAACAACAGAATAATCCTTCATGATACAAACCTC
>NZ_CAKC01000089.1 GCF_000296855.1 Lactobacillus gigeriorum DSM 23908 = CRBIP 24.85
ACAAAAAAAGCATTTACTGAATGAAAAGATTCAATAAATGCCTCTGAAATATTCGTCAAGTGCTTAACTTAATGACATTGCACTTTGAATGCTAATTGGTTTTTATTTAGGATTTATAGAAAATTATAATTGGGATAATTTAATTCTGAATTCTGACTTGGTCGGATTCTTCACATAACATTTTTTCAATTCTGGATATACATAATAGGTGGCAGATAAGGTTTTTCCATCAATGAAAACTTCAATTGAGGATCTATCAATAAGAATTTTTAATGCACTAGCATCACGTACTTCAAGCGTTCTTTCTTCAATGGTTTCTTTTTCTTCACCATGTATTCTATAACCAAAATCCTTTCTTGATAGGGTTATACGATTTTGATCGATCGAAACTCGCAAATTATGATTTTCATCATCACCAAAAGAAATTTCTAGGGGCTTTTTATTTTCTTTCTTAAGGCTGATTAAATTATTACTCTCTAGTAAATACGAATCTTCTTTCCTGCTAGTAATGACTTCCGAATTATCATTAGCTTCTTCAAGAACTTCGGATGGAATTTCTTGTTTTAGTCCATGTTTCGATAAAACTATCTTTCTTGGTAAAATCATTTGCCCTGACCAACGCAAATTGAGTTCGTGTTGAACATTAGTTCTACCCCATGTTTGCATCCAAGCGGTCATTATTACTTCATTTTTATCATTTAAACAAGTTTGTGGTGCATAAAAATCCAACCCAGCATCAATTTCATGGTAATCATCAATTGAGAAGGTCAAATCATCCCAGTTCATTTTTCCGGTCATATAGATTGAGGAATTAATATTTTTATATGCTAGTCCTTCGCTCGGCATTTGCATTGGACTAACAATTAGCGCTACCTGATCATGATCTTGGATTAAATCTGGACACTCCCATATGATACCCATATCTGATGAGCCTTCAACTAAAACTTTACCTTGAGACCAATTAATCAAATCTATTGAGGAGAATATCAGAATCGCACCATGACTTCTATCGCCTTCTTGTTTCTTGGTGGCCAAAACTGCGTAGTAAGTATTATCGTGCTTGATTAGTTTAGGGTCTCGAAAATCAACTGTGTCAAAACCTTCAGGTAAATTAGTTTCAGCTATAACTGGATTTTGCTCATATTTTTCAAAATGAACACCATCATTAGATATGGCTAAGCACTGAACTTGTCTTACAATTCCATCGTGTTCGCTTACACCTGTATACATTAAGTAAATTTTGTTATCTTTTATTATGCTCGAACCTGAGAAGCACCCCCTTTCATCATAAGGCCTATCGGGGGCTAAGGCCATTGGCAAATATTGCCAATGAACCAAGTCCTTGCTTTTTGCATGACCCCAATGCATCGTATCCCATTCATCCCCGTATGGGTTTGTCTGATAAAATAAGTGATATTCATTTTTATAAAAGACAAAGCCATTTGGATCATTCATCCATCCTGTTTCAGCGGCTAAATGACTATTGGGTCGAAAAATTTGGGGAATCTTTGATGCATTCTCTTGAACATAAGCGTTAGCTTTATCAAGCAAATTTTCCATTATTCGTCACCCTTTTGATACTTGTCATAGTACTTTTCTTTCAACTTAAGGTAGTCATCACTACCATTTTTCTTCAATCCTGCTAAATAGCTCTTCCATGAACTATCAGTTACGCCATTTTTAATAAATGTTGCACGCATTCGCATAATGTAATCTGATAAGTCAGCATTGATTTGAGCCAACTTGGTAGTATCAGCTTCATTCATAAAGACGATTGGATAATTATGTTCGTGATTAATGTAAGGACGATATACATTCTTCAAAATGTTCATCCGCCATTGAGCATCATCTGGTTTGGTGGTGTACACGTTGTAGTAACTATCCAAAATTGCAAGTGGTCCGGCAATTGAAGTCTTTTCACGAACTTCAACAGGTGCTGAACCTTTTAATGGCAAGTGCTTCAACATTGGTTCACCATTCTTATTCTTAGACATTTCGAAGATATTTTGGATCTTCTTATCACCGTATGTACCCCAGTTATCTTGAACTGATTGCATTGGTGCATATAATTGGTCAATCCATTTTGCAGTTAATTCTAGATTCTTATTAGCACTAGTAATTACCATACGTCCACGATCAAAACCATAATTATTAGTTCTAGTTACTTGTCGTTTACCGTTTGGACCAGCAAGCACTGGAAGTGGTTCATAATCGGAATTGTCACCGGTAATGTTGGTCTTATCCCAAGTAAAGTACAAACCTACTTGTTTCTTGGCACCTTTAGCAACCAACGTATTCCAATCTTGTTCAAATGCAGCTTTATCAATTAAGCCTTTGCTCCATAAGTCGTGGAAATATTGTGATGCTTTTCTGAATGAATCATCATCTGCAGTAAAGTTTACTTTGCCATTGTTGTCTATTGTAATGTGATCATCATTATCGCCATCTCCACCAAAGGCAGCATACAAGACTTTCAAGTCTTCATTACCATTCATATTGATGAAAGTCATTGGAATTTCATCTTGCTTGCCATTACCGTTAGGATCTTTGGTCTTAAATGCTTCAAGTACCTTTTCCAAATCATCAGTAGTCTTTGGCATCTTTAAGCCCAATTTCTTAAGCCATTTAACGTTAATCCAAGCAATATCATTAACGGTATGAATTGAGTCTTTACCTTCACCTAATTCTTCAATCCAAGGGAATGAATAAATATGACCGTTAGGTGCTGTTACCATTCGCTTATATTCAGGATGCTCTTTATAGATTTTTGATAAGTTTGGCATGTATTTCTTAATTAACTTATCAACTGGTACAATCGTTCCCGTCTTTGCCCACTTTAAGATATCGCTATCACTCGCAGCTGCGTTAAAAATTGCATCAGGAATGGCACCAGAAGAAATATCCAAGTTACGCTTTTCAGCAAAATCACTTTGATAGTTAGTCCAATCGATATGAACTCCGGTCTTCTTTTCTAAACGTTTAAAAATCAACTGATTATTAGGATTCTTTGGCGCTAAAGTCGAGTTTTGATTCATCATCTTCAAAGTTACTTTCTTCTTAAGAGGGAAAGCTACCTTTTTTAAATCATAGCTTGGACTTGAAGCATTTTGTTCTTCTTTATTGCCACAGGCTGCCAAACCTAAACTTAATGTCAACAACATCGTAGTTGCAGTAAGTGTCAATATTTTTGCGGTAACCCATAAACCATTAGTCTAATCTTGCTTTCTTAAATATTTATATGATTTAAACT
>NZ_CAKC01000088.1 GCF_000296855.1 Lactobacillus gigeriorum DSM 23908 = CRBIP 24.85
TTCTGCTTATCTTCACTGGCTTTGCTATTTGCTGCTTTAACTGTATCGGCTGTGTCTACAGCGCTTTGTAAGGCGCCCTTATTAACTACTGCTGTAGGATTTTTAGCAGCCTCTCCTAATTCTTTGATTTTTTCTAATGAACCATAGTCATCTAACTGCTTCATTGCATCTGCTAATGCACTGGGATTAGCAAAATTATCAGCATTAACATTTTTTTCGGCTTCAGTTACCTTATTAAGTGCGTTCTGAATGTCCTGATTATCAGGATATTGATCAGCTAGAGCCTGTAGATCATTTATTGGTTTATCAAACTTACCTTGTCCTTTTTGGATGATAGCCTTAATTAAATTACCAACATAAAAATCAACATAGTAATTAGTTAAAGTTTTAGGATCTCCACGACCTTGAACTTGCTGTTTTGTCCAGTCTTGTCCATATGAACTTGCCGGTTCTCCTAAAGCACCAGCAGCTGGAATTAGATTATTGTAGTAATCAAGTAATTTTTGGGCACGCTCTGCATCTATTTCTGGATATGTCTTAAGTAGTTGATCAACATCTAACACACCATCAGTAGAAGTATCAGAAGAAGTTGTAGTAGCAAGAACTGCTGCACGAGTTCTTCTTACCTTAACAGCCCCCACACCGTTTGTATCAGAGGTTGTACCCTCCCTATTTGCATTTTGGGTATCAGTACCCGTACTATCTGCTTGGGGCCTACCAGTTTCAGCTTCACTACCACTAGTAGTATCAGAAGTTTGAGTTTGCGTAGCTTGCTTGCCTTGATCAGCTTCAGTAGTTTCTTCACCGCCTAAGTTGTCACTATCTTTTTGTGCAGAAGCATCTTGTCCAGATTGTTCTTTTTCATCTGTCTGCTTATTCTTTGGATCTTCAACTACAGCACTTGTTTGACTGCCATCAGCAGTTGTATCAGCCTTAACAACTTGGCCATTAAGAGCAAAACTACCAAAAATAGTTACCCCTAACAATACTGAAGCAATTTTTCCGCTTGATAATTTTCTAAAACCAAAGCGTTGTTTTTCCTTATTAACTAAATCCAGTTTATCGTTTCTAAAATATTTCAAGTCATTCACCTCAAAAAATTGTCATAATAAAATTATTCTACTACATCTAAATCCTTCTTGAATAGGAAAATGCATTGATTTTGCCAAATATTAATTTTCTCATCATAATTTGACATCAGTTATTTAAAAAATATATACAGTTTTTACTAATTCACAGCGATAGTTAAAATTGCAACTATTTCTTGATTTAGTAACACTATTTATAAGATTTTACTTCATTATAAGACGTCCTATTTTAACTTAATAGATATTATCGTAAATTGCAATAATAAATTGAACACTTACGCTGCTTGATAGATACGATCTTTTTCCTTTTCGAATATTTCATCTGGCGTATGGTATACCATCTTGGCAATGAGTTGCACCATGTCTCAATATCCATGATTTCCTGCAGGCTATAGTCTGTTATGCTTTCTCCCTTGGGAATAAATCTACGAATAAGCCTATTATGCCTTTCTACTGTACCTTTATCACACGAAGTATATGGATGTGCATAATAAACTAGTGTCTTGGATATATCCTCTAACTTTGATATATCCGCAAATTCAGAGCCGTTGTCCGTAGTAATCGTCTTGAAGATATCGTTCCAATGCTCGCTGTATTGTGCTTTAAGCTGACAAAAGGCCTGCATGATCAAGAATTCTCGACTCATACGTTCAGATAGAGTCAATAATGCCTCTTCGCCTTTAGCCTTGTGTCCTAGTACAAGATCGCATTCCCAATGGCCAAACTCTTCTCGGCGCTTGAGCTTTTCTGGCAAGTCGAAATTCTTGATATCCAGTAGCCCTTGGTCGACGTATCTGTACAGAGTTCTGGTGCAAACGACGTCACGGCTGGAAAATTCGCCGACTGCTAGAGCGCGATTACTGCAGGCGTCAAGCGACCAGCCGTCTTCAAAGAAGCGGCGATTGACGTACTGAATGAATCTAGATTTTTTGAGAAAATCCAATTTGCGTCCGCAGCTAAGGCGATGCAAGCGATAGACTTTCTGCCCGCGATCGGCTTTATAGCCCTGTGCTTGCTGCTGTAGAGCACAACGGTGCCACGCTTGACCTCATAGCTGACAGTAGCAGGCGAGCAGCCAATCTCGCGTGCAATAGTGCGTTAGGAATAGCCGTCCTTGAGTCCGATTTGATCTTGATAAGATAAGTACTTTCCTTTGATGTGTATGGTAGAATTTAAGCAGTCCATTTGTGAGCTCCAATAGATGTTTTTTGGTTATTAACATTCTATCAAACAGGTCCCAATGGGCTTTTATTTTTGCCAAGTGTTCAATTTGATTTTACAATCAACGGTTTTATTTGCATTCTCTAACTCAACATCATAGAGAGCAAAAAAATGATGAACAAACTGGTTTTCACCAGTACGTACAAATGTATCAAATATTGAATTATCATATATCTTCTTTACTCTGTAGCTAGTTTCTTCCTTCATCTCTCGACAAAGCGTATCAAATAAGCTTTCGTCTTTTTTTGGCAACCACCAGGCAAATCATATCTGCCGTTATATGGTCCACCATATTTTCGCACACATAACAATTTGCCCTCTTCAATACATACACCATAGACACCAAAATGTTCTGAAATTTCCATCTTTTTCCTCATCTCTGTATGACCTGACAAAAATATCTATTTATTAGAATCACAATTATATAATATTCAATTTTGTTTCTAAACTCACTAAAGCTTATAAATATCTGATTATATTTAAAAAACTTAATTGGGTATTTTCACCGTCAACATGCTACAACGCGAGTGCTTTTAGTATATTTTATCATACACTAATAGTATAATTTTATTATAAAATGAAACCGCTTTTATATAGAGAGGATGAAAACATCATGACTACTAAAAGAACTTTTTTCTCCCTACGTAAATTAACTATTGGATTGGTGCCCGTTACTTTTGCTGTTTTAGCAACTATTCATACCGAACATGTTCGAGCCGATCCTCAAGATGAACCAGTAGTTGCCAACGTAATCAAAGAAGAATCTCCACCTACTGAGACTCCATCTAATGGCGAAACTACAAACGAAACAAATATTGAGAGTAATACTAAAACAACTGAAGGTGCTAAAAATACTACTTCTGTAGAAAATACTTTAGTTTCAACTTCTACAACTGATACTTCGACAGAATCTTCTGAGGAAGCAGACACGACCTCAAATTTAGCAACTACCCCAAATTTTCCAAAAGTGGAGATCAAATCAGAATCTAGCGAAGTTACAACCAAAGAAGATGTAATTGACTGGAATAAGGTCATCTATGAAGTCGGTGATGATCTGAACGTTGCCATTACTGACTACACTTACGAAGAAGCTGATCTTGAAAAAGAATGGACTGTACTTCTTCCAAATACTTATGATTTTATTCAAAAAGGGATTATTGATGAAGGTCATATTGCAACGATTTCATCAGATGCAATGAGAAAGATCGTTTTTGATCGCAGTACTTATATCACAGGTACAAACAAAATTGCAGATAAAATAACTATTAAAGTAAGCGAAAATGGAGATAACAAACTCAAAATCAGTGATCGAGGTTTATATTTTAGAAATGAACGGTATGAATTTATTAAAAACTTAACACAACTTGATCTTTCTAATTTAGATACAGAAGAAATAACAGACATCCGATCTATGTTTGAAGAAAGTAATCTTGAAAAGTTAGATCTAAGTGGCTGGAATACTTCTAATGCCATAAGCTCTTTTAGAGCATTCGCGTATTCAGAAAAACTGAGTCATTTGGATATAAGCAATTGGTCAGATGAGGGGCCAGGCGATATTTCATATATGCTTCGTGGCTTAACAAATTTAAGATACCTTAATATCTCCAACTGGAATTGGATTAGAGTTTTTTTTGAAATTGAAGATAGAAACGTTTTGCAAACAAGCCCTAACCTAGAGGTATTAATGGCTAAAAACTTTAAAAACCTTACTTGGCCAGCATATTACAATTTAGGGTACAACACAAGTTGGATTGATTTAAGAACAAGAAAAATTCCCGAATGGATTCTTGACCCCAAGAATGCTCCTGCAATTGAGGAAGTGGATGAACACGAAAAATATTATTATGACATAATGAGGAACTACTTCGCATTCCAGTCAAATCATCCATTAATCATCATTGCACCAGATGAATTTGGCGATCGTTCGGCTTAGAGTGACGATTCAAATCCAGAGCTCAAGCGTCCGACTGAAATCAATCTGAATGTTAATTTTGTTGCTGAAGGCACTTCTGAAGCTATGAAAGCAGATCTTGAAAACTTCATGTTCCCTTCCATTGATGACTTAAATAACACGATTGATCAAAAAATTAGAACAGCGGTTGGCGAAAAGGTTGATCTAACCAAGTATGATCTTACTTATGAAATTCCTGTAACTGATGCGGAAATCGAAAAAGATCCAGCAACTCTTATTAGGAAATTAACTGGTACTTATCAAGTTAAACTTACTCATAAATTTACCCAAAACACTGAATCAAAGACGGTGAAACGGGCAATCACTGTAATAACACCTAATGAGGGTACAAGGGAAATCATTCAAAAAGCAACTTTCACCAGAAACGTTTCAACAGATTTAGTTACTAAACAATCAATCTACACAGATTTTATTTCTCAAGATGGCAATATTTTGACGACTTTAGAAGCATACATCCCTGTAGTCATCCCTGGCTATACACCAAGTATCCCGAAAGTTGATGCCCTAGAAGTTAATGCGGATTCAACGCCAGAAGACATTACGATCACGTATAAAAAAGTCGAAACTAATACCTCTATTGATGAAAACAAGCTTACGCCAACTCATATCGAGGGAACTTCAACTACTAAACCTATTTCAGATACTCCGCCAACTGAAACAACCGAAACTATTGAAGTAAAACTAACTATTTCAGATGACAATAATCAACTAGAAACTGAAACCAAAACATCAAAAGAGAAATTGGTTGTTGAGCAAAATAAACAGTCAAAAGCTAAAGTTAACAAGATTAATCGACTGGTAAACAAAGTTAATGAGAAACAATCTAAGCCCACAGAAAACAAAGCCACTCTCCCTCAAACTGGAGAAAAACAAACCGCTTTATTTGTCGGGATTTCCGTATTGTTAACTTCGTTAGGTCTATTTACAGCTTCCAAGAAAAAAGCTAAAGAATAAAATCATAAAAAACAAAAAACCAATTAGCACACTTTGAATCAATGTCATTAAGTTAAGCACTTGACGAATTATTCAACTCAAGAATCGAATCATTTTGATTCGGTTCTTTTTCAATTTAA
>NZ_CAKC01000087.1 GCF_000296855.1 Lactobacillus gigeriorum DSM 23908 = CRBIP 24.85
GCTAAACGGATTGTAGCATTGTAAAAAGCGTTAGCCCGCTCTACCTTATCCCAAAAGAAGTTGTAAGCTTGAGAAAAAGTAAAGTCTTTTACGTGGTACTTTTTACCAAAGAAATGGCGCAATAAGTTTAAACTTGAGAACTCCCAGCAACGACCAGATTGTTGTTGGTTAGTAACGCCACCTACTTCCAATTCAGTCGAGAAAACATGGTTGAAGTTTTCACTGACCCGATCATTGAAAGAAGCTTCCAACACACCGCTACGCCGAGCTGCTCTTGATACCACTTGATTTTCGGGCTTACTGTTAAAATCTGCTGAAAATTCAGCTAATTCTTGTTCAGTCACTGCAGTCATAAATTATTACCTCGCAATTTAAGTAAGTATTAATAAAAATAAATATACCGCTTTCTCATTAGTTCGTAAAGCCAAGCACTTATAGTTGTAAGTGTCAATATTTTTGCGGTAACCCATAAACCATTAGTCTAATCTTGCTTTCTTAAATATTTATATGATTTAAA